>NZ_AMPR02000014.1:0-14631 GCF_000307735.3 Cupriavidus sp. HPC(L)
AGGGTTGGGCGGCGGGCGAGACGGGCCCGCTGTGGTGGGCGGTCCTCGCAGCGGCGGCCGTGCTGTCGGGTGTCCCGGCGTGGCGAGGCGGATGGCGAGCGGCGGCATGCCGCTTTGTCGGCATTGCACCGGGCGGTTCGGCGGCGGAGATCGTCGTCGCGTTGCCCGAGGGCGGCGAGGCGAGGGTCCGTGTCGTGGCGTGCTGGCGGTTGGGGGGTATTGCCGCGGTGCTGCGCCTGGCGCCCGCGCAGGCGGCGCAAGCCGACGTGCCGCGCGTGCTGCTGATGAGCAGCGCTTGCGCTCCGGATGGCCGGAATAGCGCGGCCGATGTCTCGCGGCGGGCGCTGCTGCGCGCGGTGCATGGGGCGCCTGAATCGCTTTGAGCGCGATAGGCGGCCCAAGCGGTGCCGCTTAATGCATACTGACGCCCGGTGGCATTCGCCCCGGCTGTCAATACGCTTTTCGCTCTGCGGACGTTTCGCGGGGTATGGCGTAGGTAAAATACAACGTTTGTTTTGACGGCGATACCAAGAGATACACTGCAGGTGAACTATTCGTGAGCGAACGCGAAGCCGACCAGCTCCTTGTTGAACGCGTCCAGCAGGGCGACAAGCGGGCCTTTGAACTGCTGGTGGCCAAATACCACCGCAAGATCATCCGGTTGATCTCGCGTCTGGTCAGGGACCCCGCTGAAGTGGAGGACGTGGCGCAGGATGCCTTTATCAAGGCATATCGCGCCTTGCCCCAATTCCGCGGGGAATCGGCGTTTTACACCTGGTTGTACCGGATCGCTGTCAATACGGCCAAGAACTACCTGGCCACGCAAGGCAGGCGGCCGGAAGCGTCCAGCGACATCGATGCCGAAGAGGCTGAAACTTTTGCGGATGGTGAGCAACTAAGGGATATCAATACGCCGGAGTCGATGCTCCATACGCGCCAGGTGGCGGACACCGTCAACCGCGCCATGGAGGCCCTGCCGGAAGAATTGCGAACCGCCATCACGCTGCGCGAAATCGAAGGCCTCAGCTACGAGGAAATCGCCGAAGCGATGGGGTGTCCGATCGGTACGGTCAGATCGCGCATCTTCCGGGCACGCGAAGCGATTGCGGAAAAATTGCGCCCGCTGCTGGGAACGGCAGAGGGCAAGCGGTGGTAGAAGTCAAAGACATGTCGTGCGGCCAGCGTTGCAGCCTGCTCCTGCATCGAGAAGCGACAGTATTGTGACGGGATTGTTCGGTGTTCGATGGTTATCGAGGGGTTGGAAATGGGTCAGGCTCACAGGCAATCGGTTCATGCGCCCGAGGCAGCGGAGCAGATTTCCGCATTGATCGACGGCGAACTGGCGCCGCATGAATTCGAAGCCGTGCTGGCGCTCGCCAAGAGCGAGCCGGGCCAGGAGCAATGGTCGGTGTTCCAGTTGATCGGCGACACGCTGCGTTCCGAGGAACTCGCCCATGCCGGCTCGACCGCGGCCTTCGTGTCGCGCTTCGCAAGCCGTCTCGAGGACGAGCCGCACCTGCTGGCGCCCGCCGCGCTGGCCGATGCGCCGGTGCGCCGCCATCGTCTTCTGCTGCGCCCGTCGTGGGTGCGCCGCGTGATGCCGGGCACCGCGATCGCGGCTGCCGTCGCCGCAGTCAGCTGGGTGGTCGTGCCGCAAATGCGCGATGCCGATCCGGCCGCGCCCGGCGCCATCGTCGCCAGCACCAGTGAAGGCGTGCCCGCGGCGCCCAAGGCCAGCGGCGTGCTGACCGTCGCCGCCGACGCCGGCCAGATGATTCGCGATCCGCGCCTGGACGAGTACCTGCGGGCTCACCGGGTGTCCGTGACGACCAATGCCATGGTGCCGACCATGCGCAACGTCGCCAATAGTGCAAGCTTCTCTCAGGACAACACGCAGGAATAATGCCGGACATGCAAAAAGGATGGGCGCCCGCCCATGCAGCGGGCGCACAAGGAATAAGGGCCCTGAGGAGGTCCTTTTTTCTCGCCTTGTGCCTGACGGCCGCGGTGGCGACGGCGCAAACGCCCGAGCCCACGCTGGCGCGCCGCGATGCCGCGGCCTGGCTTGGCAAGATCCACCGCGCCGCGCAGCGCGAAAACTACGTCGGTACTCTGATCTACCAGCGCGGCAGCGTCATGCATGCGTCGCGCATCCAGCATTTCAGCGATCTGGTGCACAACGAGTACGAGCGGCTCGAGACGCTCGACGGCAAGCCGCGCGAGGTGCTGCGCCAGAACGACATCGTCCATAGCCTGATCCCCGAGGCCAAGCTCGTGGTGGTCGAGCGCCAGGACGCCAAGGACCGCTTCCCGGCATTGCTGGCCACCAACAAGGGCGATGTGCTGGATCTCTACGAGATGCGCAGGCTGTCGCCCGAGCGCGTGGCCGGGATGGAGTGCGAGGTGTTTTCGCTGGTGCCGCACGACGGCGCCCGCTATGCGGTCCGCCTCTGGGCCGAGAAGCACTCGGGCCTGCTGATGCGCGCGCAGACCATCGGCGAGGGCGGCAAGGTGCTCGAGCAAGTCGCGTTCTCGCAGATCGAGATCGGCGTGCCGTCCGAAAAGCAGAAGATCCTCGGCGCGATCAAGAGCGCCGCGAGCTGGCAGCGCTACGAGATCAACTACCAGCCGGCCAATATCGCCGAAGAGGGCTGGCTGATCGCAGTGCCGGTCAAGGGTTTCCAGAAGATTCGCGAGGTGCGCCGCCCGCTGGGCGATCTGCGCAGCGCGCAAGGCAGCGGCCGCGAACAGGTGTTCGAGGTGCTGCAGGTCGTCTACAGCGATGGCCTGACGGGGCTGTCGGTCTTCATCGAACCGGTATCGGATCAGCGGGTGCGGCGCGAGGGCGTTGCCTCGCTGGGCGCGACCCAGGTGGTGGTGCGCAAGGTCGCCGATTTCTGGATCACCGTCGTCGGCGAAGTGCCGGCGGCCACGGTCAAGCAGTTCGCGGCCGCGGTGGAATACCGCGCGCCCAAGCCACGCTGAGCCGGGCGGCGGGGCGCCGCCGGCGCGCCCGCCCGCACACGCCGGGCATTCTCCGGATATTCCGCGGACACCCTCCGGGCTGGCCCCGACTGGACCGGACGCCCCGGCTTGCTTACCCTGTTACGCTGAACTCGCGGGAGTCGACCATGTCGTCAAACTATTACGCCGTGGCCAGGACCATGGCATTGGCCGCCGTGCTGGCGGCGGGTCCCATGCTGGCCACGCCGGTCCATGCGCAGGCCGCCGCCTCGAACTACAGCCTGCCCGACTTCACCGACCTGGTGGAGCGCGTCAGCCCCGCCGTGGTCAACATCCGCACCACCGAGCGCGTCCGTTCGCGCGGCATGACGCCCGAGGACGAGGAGATGGCCGAGTTCTTCCGGCGCTTCTTCGGCATCCCGATGCCAGGCGCGCCCACGCCGCCGGGGACGCCGCGCCGCGGCCAGCCGCCACAGGGCGAGGAGCAGAGCCGCGGGGTCGGCTCGGGCTTCATCATCAGCGCGGACGGCTACGTGATGACCAACGCCCACGTGGTCGCCGACGCCGAGACCATCTACGTCACGCTGCCGGACAAGCGCGAGTTCAAGGCCAAGCTGATTGGCACCGACCGGCGCACCGACGTCGCGCTGCTCAAGGTCGATGCCAATGGCCTGCCGCGCCTGCAGATGGGCGATTCGAACAAGATCCGCGTCGGCGAATGGGTGCTGGCGATCGGCTCGCCGTTCGGCCTGGACAATAGCGTGACCGCGGGCATCGTGTCGGCCAAGGGCCGCGACACCGGCGATTACCTGCCGTTCATCCAGACCGACGTGGCGGTCAACCCGGGCAACTCGGGCGGGCCGCTGATCAACCTGCGCGGCGAGGTGATCGGCATCAACTCGCAGATCTACAGCCGCAGCGGCGGCTACATGGGCATCTCGTTCGCGATTCCGATCGACGAGGCGCTGCGCGTCAGCGAGCAGTTGAAGTCGACCGGCAAGGTCACGCGCGGCCGGATCGCGGTGGCGATCGGCGATGTCACCAAGGAGGTCGCCGATTCGCTGGGCCTGGGCCGCGCGCGCGGCGCGCTGGTCGGCAGCGTCGAGCCTGGCGGCCCGGCCGAGAAGGCCGGTATCGAGGCGGGCGACATCATCCTGAAGTTCAACGGCCGCGATATCGAGCGCGCGTCGGACCTGCCGCGCCTGGTCGGCGAGACCAAGCCTGGCTCGCGGGTGCCGATGCAGCTGTGGCGCAAGGGGGGGACGCGCGAGGTCACGATCACCGTGGCCGAGCTCGAGCCGGATGCCAAGCCGCGTCCGCGCGCCGGCACCACGCCGGGCGACGAAGGCGCGGCAGGCGCCAAACCCAATGCGCTGGGGCTCGTGGTCGGCGACCTGTCCGAGGCCCGATTGCGCGAGCTGAAGATCAAGTCGGGCGTCGAGGTTCAGGCAGCCGAAGGGGTCGCGGCGCGCGCCGGCATCCGTCCGGGCGACGTGATCCTGCGCCTGGGCGACACCGATGTGACCAGCGCCCGCCAGTTCAACGAACTGGTGCGGGGCCTGGACAAGAGCCGCATGGCGGCGGTCTTCGTGCGCCGCGGCGACGCGACCCAGGTGCTGACGCTGCGCCCGAACGGCGGCGCAGCGCGCTGACCGCCGTCCCCGCGTCGTCCCACCGTCGTCGCCGCGCAAGCGGGGGCCTGGCGTCTTTCCGCGCGCACATCGCGCGCGCCGCCGGGTTTCCCGCTGCGTGGGGACGACGGGATCACCCCACCGATTTCGGCCGCTCCGCATTTTCCCGTTCCGCTGCGCGATTGAGCTGCGGGACCCCCTTGAAAATCCGGTAAAATCGCCGTCTGGCGCGAAAGCCGCCGACCGTGGGAACGGTCGGGCGCGCGCCACCAACCTGCGGCCGGGCCCAGGCGCGCCCGGCGGGCCGCCCGTCCCTCCGCCCATGACATGCTGTGCCGCGGCCGGATGCGCGTACGTCGCCATCGCCCGTTGCCAATGCGCTGCCGCGGCGCTCCCCTGACCAACCGATGGACCATATCCGTAACTTTTCGATCATTGCCCATATCGACCACGGGAAATCGACCCTGGCCGATCGCATCATCCAGCTGTGCGGAGGCCTTTCCGACCGCGAAATGGAGGCCCAGGTCCTGGATTCGATGGATATCGAAAAGGAGCGGGGCATCACGATCAAGGCCCAGACCGCGGCGCTCAGCTACAAGGCGCGCGACGGCAAGGTCTACAACCTGAACCTGATCGACACCCCGGGACACGTCGACTTCAGCTACGAAGTCAGCCGTTCGCTGTCCGCCTGCGAGGGCGCGCTGCTGGTGGTGGACGCCTCGCAGGGCGTCGAGGCCCAGACCGTGGCCAACTGCTATACCGCGATCGAGCTCGGCGTCGAAGTGGTGCCGGTGCTCAACAAGATCGATCTGCCGCAGGCCGATCCCGACAACGCGATCCAGGAAATCGAGGACGTGATCGGCATCGACGCGCACGACGCGACCCCGTGCTCGGCCAAGACCGGCCAGGGCGTCGAGGACGTGATCGAGGCGCTGATCGCCAAGGTGCCGCCGCCCAAGGGCGATCCGGACGCGCCGCTGCAGGCGCTGATCATCGATTCGTGGTTCGACAACTACGTCGGCGTGGTCATGCTGGTGCGCGTGGTCAACGGCACGCTGCGTCCCAAGGACAAGGTGCTGCTGATGGCCAACGGCTCGCAGCATCTGGTCGAGCAGGTCGGCATCTTCTCGCCCAAGTCGATCCAGCGCGAGGCGCTGTCGGCGGGGCAGGTCGGCTTCGTGATCGCCGGCATCAAAGAACTGAAGGCCGCCAAGGTCGGCGACACCATCACTACGGTGGCGCGCAAGGCCGAGGCGCCGCTGCCCGGCTTCAAGGAAGTCAAGCCGCAGGTGTTCGCCGGCCTCTATCCGGTCGAGGCGAACCAGTACGAGGCGCTGCGCGAATCGCTGGAAAAGCTGCGCCTGAACGATGCCTCGCTGCAGTTCGAGCCGGAAGTCTCGCAGGCGCTGGGCTTCGGCTTCCGCTGCGGCTTCCTCGGCCTGCTGCATATGGAGATCGTGCAGGAGCGGCTCGAGCGCGAGTTCGACATGGACCTGATCACCACCGCGCCGACGGTGGTCTACCAGGTGCAGATGCGCGACGGCACCATGGCCCAGGTCGAGAACCCGGCCAAGATGCCCGACCCAAGCAAGATCGACGCGATCCTGGAACCGATCGTCACGGTCAACCTGTACATGCCGCAAGACTACGTGGGTGCGGTGATCACGCTGTGCACGCAAAAGCGCGGCACGCAGGTCAACATGAGCTACCACGGCAAGCAGGTGCAGCTGACCTACGAGATTCCGATGGCCGAGATCGTGCTCGATTTCTTCGACCGGCTCAAATCGGTGTCGCGCGGCTATGCGTCGATGGATTACGAGTTCAAGGAGTACCGCGTTTCCGATGTGGTCAAGGTCGATATCCTGATCAACGGCGACAAGGTCGATGCGCTCTCGATCATCGTGCACCGTTCCAATTCGCAGTACCGGGGCCGCGAAGTCGCCGCCAAGATGCGTGAGATCATTCCGCGCCAGATGTACGACGTCGCCATCCAGGCGGCGATCGGCTCGAACATCATCGCGCGCGAAAACGTCAAGGCGTTGCGCAAGAACGTGCTGGCCAAATGCTACGGCGGCGATATCTCGCGCAAGAAGAAACTGCTGGAGAAGCAGAAGGCCGGCAAGAAGCGCATGAAGCAGGTCGGCACGGTCGAAATTCCGCAGGAAGCGTTCCTGGCCATTCTGCAGGTGGAAGAGAAATGACGCGCCGGACGGCAAGCGTGGCGAACCGGCGCAACGCCGGCGCAGCCCCGATGCCCTCCGGTCCGCACCAATAAGACTTCGCCAACGATCTAGCCGTCATGAATTTTGCACTGATCCTTTTTGTGCTGGTGGTCATCACCGGTATTGCCTGGGTGGCCGACAAGCTGGTCTTTCAGAAGCAGCGCCGCGTATCGGCGCAGGCCGCCCTGGCCGAGTTCGATGCGCGCCGCGCCGCGATGCCGGGGCATGGCTCCGGCACCGAGTTCGAATCCTCGCGCAGCCGGCTGGCCGAGGAAAAGCTGCGCCAGCCCTGGTGGCTCGAATATTCGGCCAGCTTCTTCCCGGTGATCCTGGCGGTGTTCGTGCTGCGTTCGTTCGTGGTCGAGCCGTTCAAGATCCCGTCCGGTTCGATGATCCCGACGCTGCTGATCGGCGATTTCATCCTGGTCAACAAGTACGAATACGGCCTGCGCCTGCCGGTGATCAACAAGAAGATCGTGTCGCTGGGCGAGCCCCAGCGCGGTGACGTGATGGTGTTCCGCTATCCGAAGGACCCGTCGCTCGATTACATCAAGCGCGTGATCGGCGTGCCCGGCGATGTAGTCAGCTATGAAAACAAGCGGCTGACCGTCAATGGCAAGCCGGCGCAATACGACGCGCTGCCCGAGTATCTGGACGAGGAGCGGCTGTCGTATTCCAGGCATTACAAGGAAACCCTGCCGGGCGGCGCGCCCCATGGCATCCTGAATGACGCCGACCGCCCGGCCTTCGTGGCGGGCGCCGACCCGGATTTTCCCTTCCGCGAAAACTGCACTTACAATCAGCAGGGCGTGACCTGCAAGGTGCCTTCGGGTCACTATTTCGTCATGGGGGATAACCGGGACAACAGCCTGGATTCGCGCTATTGGGGCTTCGTGCCGGACGAGAACATCGTCGGCAAGGCATTCCTGATCTGGATGAATCTCGGCAACCTGGGCCGGGTGGGGTCGTTCCAATAAACGGCGGCCGCCGGCCGGAGCGCGCCATTCGACTACCTCTTCGGGAACGCAGTACTGACATGAACCTCGACGCCTTGCAGCAACGACTCGGCTACCGTTTCAGCAAGCCCGAATTGCTGCAGCAGGCGCTGACGCACCGCAGCCATAGCGCGCAGCACAACGAGCGGCTGGAATTTCTCGGCGACTCGGTGCTGAACTGCGCCGTCGCCGACATGCTGTACGGCATGTTCGGCAAGCTCGACGAAGGCGATCTGTCGCGCGTGCGGGCCAATCTGGTCAAGCAGCAGGCGCTGTACGAGATCGCGCAGATGCTGCAGCTGTCCGAGTCGCTGCGGCTGGGCGAGGGCGAGCTGAAAAGCGGCGGCTTCCGCCGGCCCTCGATCCTCGCGGACGCCCTCGAAGCCATCGTCGGCGCAGTCTTTCTCGACGCCGGTTTCGAGGCCGCCCGCAGCCTGATCCGCAAGCTCTATATCCCGATCCTCGAACAGGTCGATCCCCGCACGCTCGGCAAGGACGCCAAGACGCTGCTGCAGGAATACCTGCAGGGCCACAAGATCGCGCTGCCCCAGTACAACGTGATCGCGACCCACGGCGCCGCCCATAATCAGCAATTTGAAGTCGAATGCATCGTGCCTAAACTGGAGGTGCAGGTATTCGGCACCGGGGCCTCGCGCCGCGCCGCCGAACAGGCGGCCGCCAAGCTGGCGCTGGAAGAGGTGCAGCGGCTGGTGCCCCAGCTGCTCAAGCGCAGCCGCGCCGAACGCACCGGCAAGACCCGCAAGCAGCCCGTTCCCCCGGATCCGCAGTTGTCTCTCAGGTTGAAGGAATGACCGAATCGAACCGCCCGCAGCCGGAGTCCACCGACTCCGCCGCGGCAAATCCGCCCGCGGCATTCCGCTGCGGCACCGTGGCCATCGTCGGACGGCCCAACGTCGGCAAGTCGACCCTGGTCAATGCGCTGGTCGGCCAGAAGATCAGCATTACCTCCCGCAAGGCGCAGACTACGCGCCACCGGCTGGTCGGCATCCAGACCACCGACGACACCCAATACGTGTTCGTCGACACGCCGGGCTTCCAGACCCGGCATGCCAGCGCGCTGAACCGCTCGCTCAATCGCGCCGTGACCTCGACGCTGTCGTCGGTCGACCTGGTGCTGTTCGTGGTCGAGGCCGGCCAGTACGGGCCCGACGACGAGAAGGTGCTGACGCTGCTGCCGCGCAATACGCCGGTGCTGCTGGTGGTCAACAAGATCGACCGGCTGCCGGGCGAGCGGCGCTCGGAAATCATGTTCCCCTTCCTCGAGAAGATGGGGCAGCAGTTTCCGTTCCGCGAGGTGGTGCCGATGTCGGCCAAGACGCGGGACCATATCGAACGGCTGCTCGGCATCATCCGGCCCTATCTGCCGGAAGGCGAGCCGATGTACGACGCCGATGCGATGACCGACCGCAGCGAGCGCTTCCTCGCCTCGGAGATCATCCGCGAGAAGGTGTTCCGCTGGACCGGCGACGAGCTGCCGTACACCAGCACCGTCATCATCGACAAGTTCGAGACCGAAGGCCGGCTGCGGCGCGTGTTCGCGACCATCCTGGTCGAGCGCGATGCCCACAAGGCGATGGTGATCGGCAGCAAGGGTGCCAAGCTCAAGCAGATCTCCACCGAGGCGCGCCTGGACATGGAGAAGCTGTTCGACGGCAAGGTCTACCTGGAGCTGTGGATCAAGGTCAAGAGCGGCTGGGCCGACAACGAAGCCGGACTGCGTGCCTACGGATATGAGTGACCGCCCGGCGGTCCCGGCGCCTGCGCGGCGCGGGACCGCCTCCGCGCGCCGCGCGGATCCGGTGGCAGAGGAAGCCGCCGAAGTGCTCGACAGCGTCGGCGCCGAGCTGGCCGGCGCGCGCGCGATGATGGATCGCGCGATGCGGATCGTGCCGGCGCGCACCGAGCTGCGCGTCGTCAATCAGCCGGGCTTCGTGCTGCATGCCTGGCCGTATCGCGAAACCAGCCTGATCGTCGATGTCTTTACGCGCGACCACGGCCGCATGGCGCTGGTCGCCAAGGGCGCCAAGCGCCCGCATTCGGCGCTGCGCGCGGTGCTGCAGCATTTCCTGCCGATCTCGCTGTCGTGGAGCGGGCGCGGCGAGGTCAAGACGCTGACGAAGGCCGAATGGATCGGCGGCATGCCGCCGCTCGCCGGCGAGGCGCTGCTGTCTGGCTTCTATCTGAACGAGCTGCTGCTGCGCTTCTGCCCGCGCGAGGACGCGCACGAGGCGCTGTTCCGCCACTACATGGCGACGCTGACGCGGCTGGGGCAGGGCGAGCCGGCCGGACTGGTGCTGCGCGGGTTCGAGCGCGTGCTGCTGCAGGAGACCGGCTTCGCGGTGGCCTTCGATCGCTGTACCTCGACCGGCGAGGCGGTGCAGCCGGGGCTCGACTACGTCTACCAGCCCGAGCGCGGCGTGCGGCGCGCGCATGCCAGCGATCCGTCGTCGTGGCCCGTGGTGTCGGGGCAGACGCTGCTCGACATGTCCCGCGACGACTACAGCCGTCCGCAGACCGTCGCGCAGGGCCGCGCGCTGATGCGCTTTCTTCTGCATTATCATCTGCAAGGCGTGCCGCTGAAGACGCGGCAGATCCTGATCGACCTGCAAGCCCTGTGATCCCCCTATGATTTTCCACGCTCATCCCGGTGCGAACTCGAGCTTCATCGCGCTCGGCGTCAACATCGACCATGTGGCGACGCTGCGCAACGCGCGCGGCACCGTCTATCCGGATCCGATCCAGGCGGCGCTGCAGGCCGAGGAGGCCGGCGCGGACCTGATCACGCTGCATCTGCGCGAGGACCGCCGCCATATCCGCGATGCCGACGTGCGCACGCTGCGGCCCCAGCTGACGACGCGGATGAACCTGGAATGCGCGCTGACGCAGGAGATGCTGGACATCGCCTGCGAGATCCGGCCGCAGGACGTCTGCCTGGTGCCCGAGCGCCGCGAGGAAGTGACCACCGAAGGCGGCCTCGACGTGGCCGGCCGTTTCGAGCAGGTCAAGGCGGCGTGCCGCCAGCTGGCCGACGCGGGCATCCGCGTGTCGCTGTTCATCGATGCGCAGGCCGACCAGATCGAAGCCGCGGCGGCCAGCGGCGCGCCGGTGATCGAACTGCATACCGGCCGCTATGCCGACGCCGAGACGCCCGATGCGCAGGCGCTGGAATTCCGCCGGATCGCCGACGGTGTCGAGACCGGCCTGAAGCACGGTCTGATCGTCAACGCCGGCCACGGCCTGCACTACACCAATGTGCAGCCGATCGCCGCGCTGCCGGGCATCACCGAACTCAATATCGGCCACGCCATCGTCGCCCACGCGGTATTCGCCGGCTGGCAGAACGCGGTGCGCGAGATGAAGGCGATCATGGTCGCCGCCCGGCTCGGCACGCGTTATCCCGCGCCGAAGGCTCCGGCGTGATCTACGGCGTCGGCACCGACATCATCCAGATCGAGCGCGTGCGCGGCGTGATGGCCCGCACCGGCGGGCGCTTCGCCGAGAAGGTGCTGGGGCCGCGGGAGCTGGCGGTCTATCATCGCCGCCGCGCCCGCGTCGAGAAGCGCGGGCTGGCTTTCCTGGCGACGCGCTTCGCCGCCAAGGAGGCCTTCTCCAAGGCGATCGGCCTGGGCATGCACTGGCCGATGACGTGGCGCGCGATGGAACTGCTGAACCTGCCGTCGGGCGAGCCCTATGCGCATTGCCACGGCGAACTGGCGCAATGGCTGAGCGAACGCGGGCTGACCGTGCGCGTCAGCGTCAGCGACGAACACGACTACGCGGTCGCCTTTGCGATCGCGGAACGGACCGGGCCGGCCGACGCATCGGGCGTGGCCTTACCCAGATAACACGGATAACTCTTTCTCCCTTCACCGATGACCAAGAAGAACGCAGGCAAGCGACCGGGCCCGGTCGTGCTCGATGTCAAGGGCAAGCAACTGGACGCCGACGATGCGCGCCGCATCTCGCATCCGCTGACCGGCGGCGTGATCCTGTTCTCGCGCAACTTCGAGTCGCGCGCGCAGCTGGTGTCGCTGACGCGCGAGATTCGCGCGCTGCGCGACGACGTGCTGATCTGCATCGACCATGAAGGCGGCCGCGTGCAGCGCTGCAAGACCGACGGCTTCACCCATCTGCCGGCGATGGCGAAGCTGGGCGAGCTGTGGGATCGCGACGTGCTGGCCGCGACCCGCGCCGCGGTGGCCTGCGGCTATGTGCTGGCGGCCGAGCTGCGCGCCTGCGATATCGACCTGTCGTTCACGCCGGTGCTCGACCTCGACTATGGCCGCAGCGGCGTGATCGGCGATCGCGCGTTCCACGCCGATCCGCGCGTGGTCGCGATGCTCGCCAACCATCTGACCCATGGCCTGCTGCTGGCCGGCATGGCCAACTGCGGCAAGCATTTCCCGGGGCACGGCCACGTCGAGGCCGACTCGCACGTCGCGGTGCCGGTCGACGAACGCACGCTGGAAGAGATCCTCGACCAGGACGTCCGGCCGTACCAGTGGATGGGCATGACGCTGGCCTCGGTGATGCCGGCCCACGTGATCTACCCGAAGGTCGATCCCAACCCCGCCGGCTTCTCGCGCTACTGGCTGCAGGACATCCTGCGCGGCCAGCTCGGCTTCGAGGGCGTGATCTTCAGCGACGATCTCAGCATGGAAGGCGCCAGCGTCGCGGGCACGGTCACGCAGGGCGCGCGCGCCGCGCTGGATGCGGGCTGCGACATGGTACTGATCTGCAATCATCCCGAGCGCGCCGACCAGTTGCTGGCCGAGCTCGACGTGTCGATCGACAAGGCCTCGCAGCGGCGCGTGCGCCGGCTGTTCGCACGCGGCAAGGCGATGGACTGGAACAAGCTCGAGCAGGACGCTGGCTATCGCAGCGCACTGCGGCAGCTGCGCGACGAGGCGCTGATCGGCTAAGCCGCAGCGCTCTTGGCAATGAAAAAAGGCAGCCGGTCTGGCTGCCTTTTTTACGCCGTTCCCCGAATGCGGGAATCCAGCGTCTTTTTACGAGTCACTGGGTCCCCGCTTTCGCGGGGACGACAGTCAGGTTCGTCCGCTGCCTTCGCCTTAGTTGGCGCGGCTGCGGTATTCGCCCGTGCGGGTGTCGATTTCGATCTTGTCGCCGATGTTGCAGAACAGCGGCACCTGCAGCTCGAAACCGGTATTGATCTTGGCGTTCTTCAGCACCTTGCCCGACGAGGTATCGCCCTTGACGGCCGGCTCGGTGTAGACGATCTCGCGCACCAGCGTGGTCGGCATTTCGACCGAGATGGCCTTGTCGTTGTAGAACACCACTTCGACGTTCATGCCGTCTTCGAGGTAGTGCAGGGCGTCGCCCATGTTGTCGCTTTCGACTTCGTACTGGTTGTAGTCGGCGTCCATGAACACGTACATCGGGTCGGCGAAGTACGAGTAGGTGCATTCCTTGCGATCCAGCACGACCACTTCGAACTTGTCGTCGGCCTTGAACACGGCCTCGCCCGGTGCGTCGGTCAGCAGGTTCTTGTACTTCATCTTGACGACCGCGGCGTTGCGGCCCGACTTGTTGTACTCGGCCTTCTGCACGACCATCGGATCGGCACCGATCATGAACACGTTACCGACGCGGAGTTCCTGTGCGGTTTTCATCTGAACTAATCTTCCTGAATTAAGAATGTCTGGGAGTTCGGCGTGGCGAGAGCGCGCCGGGGCGGCGCGTTCGCGATCCGTGCTCAGTTCCGCGCGGGGCCCGCAGGATCGAACGCCGGAAGGCGCCGTGCGGGCAACCCAGGATGTCCAGCCCGGTCGCCATCAAATCAACCCGCTATTTTACCCGACTTTCGCAAAACGCTACGAGGTTCGCTGCGAGGTCGCCGAGCGCGGCCAGGCTGTGCTGCCAGCGCTGGGCGGTGCGCGCCAGTCCGGGCAGCGCGGCGCGCAGGCCATCCCACGCGGCCGCGACGTCCATGGGAGGGGCGGCGCCGTTCCACACATGCCAGAAGCGCGTGAGCGCCTCGGCGTCGGCCGGCTCGCCGATCTGCTGCCGGTAGCGCGCCAGGAAGGCGTCCAGCTTGACGCGGTGGGCGTCGTCGGCCTGCGGGTAGATGTGCCAGACGAAGGGACGCGCGGCCCATTGGGCGCGGACGAACGAATCCTCGCCGCGCACGAAATTGATATCGCAGGCCCACAGCAGTTCGTCGAACTGTTCCTGCGGCAGGAAGGGCACCTGCTGCAGATGCAGCCGGCCCAGCGTGCATACCGCTGCCGGCGACGCTGCCGCGGAGGCGTCCGTGCCGGCCCAGGCGAAGGACTGCTGCGCCGCCGGGCCGGACGGCAGCAGGCACTGCACCGGCTCGTCGCCGTCGCGCCAGTGGGCCAGCAGGGCCGGCAGCGCGGGATTCGGATAGGCGAACAGGCTGACCCGGCGCGCGCCGTCGATCGGCGTGACGCCCAGCCGGTGCCACAGTCGCGCCTGCGCCGCCGGCGAGTCGATGAAGCCGCGCCGCTGCATGCCCAGCAGAGATTCGCGCAGCACGCCGCCGGTGCCCGGCTCGAAGCCGGGGAAGAAGAAGTACTTGACCAGCGGCAGGCGCGGATGGGGCGAGGCCATGCCGTGATGCTCGCGCACCCAGGGCTCGGCGCTCAGGTATTCGAGATTGATCCATACCGGCTTGCGCGTGGCCTGCGCCATGCGAGCGACGAATGACGCAGGCAGCTCGCAGGCGAAGGCCTCGACCACCGCCTCGTGCGGCACGATCTCTTCCCCCGGCTCACCGAGGCCGGCGTCGCTGCCCGCGGTCCAGCGGCGCACCTC
>NZ_AMPR02000013.1:0-63994 GCF_000307735.3 Cupriavidus sp. HPC(L)
CTGGCCGCCAGGGCGCCACCGCCAGTGCCTACGCCGTTCGCGCCACGACCCGCGGTGCCATTGGCATTACCGCCATAGCCGCCGCGGCCCGCCGTTGCGCTGCCGTTGTTGGCGTCGCCCGCGGTCGCATCGCCAATCGTCGCCAGGCCGCCGGCACCGCCGTTACCGCCGGCGCCACCATTGCCGCTGTTGCCGCCATTGCCGCCGGTTCCGCCCATGGCATTGCCGCCCGTGCCGGCGCCACCCGCGCCGCCGGCGCCGCCGCTCGCATTACCCAGCTGGCGGGCGACGTTGCCGATGTGGCTGACGGTCAGGCCGCTGACCGTGCCGTTCAGCCGCGTCATGGCGACCGCACGGCTCGTGTTGAAGGCATTGGAGAAGTTGGCGGTCGAGGTGGAGCCGTTGTTTGCCGCAGTCGTGCCAAGGCCCTCCGCCCATGCGCGCCCGCGGTTCTCCGAATTGGTCTTGGTCGTGGTGGTGGTGTCGTTGTCGGTGACATTGACATTCACCGCCACGGCATCGTCGGTTGCGGTCTGCGCCAAGGCGTGCCCTGTCACCCCGAGAGTCAGGGCGACGGCGGACGCGAGTAAGGTCTTTTTCATACATAGCTCCCAGGAGGATGTTCTCTGCGACTCAGCCCGGCGCCGCGCTCGTCAGACGGAAACGAAGCGGTAGCCGGGTCATGGTCCGGCATTGGCCAAACCGAAGCGCCCTGCGCATATTCAGTGCCAGCACCCCACCGAAGTACGGCATTCCCTTGTAAAACAAGGCCAAAATGGCCCTGTTGCGGTGCAAGATCCCACTTTCGGTGCGACACTGCGAGGGCGAATCCTGTGAACCGGAACAGACATGTCACATCGGTGTGACAGGGCGCAAAAAGCCTCGTCGGCCGGCAATTCCAGCGGCCCGAAAAAAATATGTTTATTGCCGGATAGTTAAGTCCGAATGCCGAAAAAACCGGCTCGCCCCGCTCGCGTTACGAAAATGAAACGAGGAATCGGACAGGGCGTGGGTGGTGTTTTTTTAAGCACGTCCTGCATTGGGGGGATGTTTCTGATGAACCGCATCGCGGATCATGGGCGGCCGCGTCAAATGGGGCGCTGCATTCGTCGCTTCCCGCAGCGGAAAATCAGACGGAAAAACGCTCGCGAGATTGCAACGAAAATGTATCGACATTGCGCCGACGTTGCTCCGACAAGGCCGGTCCGCCACGTGGCCCGCAAAAGCGCGATTTCACACGACGGCGCCTATTGCGTTGTCACTATGTTCATGTCTGATTTAAAGTACATTAAACTAATTGCCGACCCGTCGTCGACTCGCAAGGGAAGCCATGAGTGAAGCCGTCGTTCCCCTGTATCACCAGATTTACGTGGTGCTGCGCCAACAGATTGTGGAAGGCCGTTTTGGCCAGGGGCCTCTGCCGGGCGAGATCGACCTGGCCAAGCAATTCCATGCCTCGCGCGTGACCATGCGCCGGGTATTCGATCGCCTGGTGCAGGAAGGACTGGTGCGCCGCCATCGCGGGCTCGGCACCTTCGTCAATCCGCATCCAATCGCGCCGGCGGCCAGCGCGCCGCAGGCGGTCAGCCTGCTGGACAACCTGCTCGACATGGGGCAGAAGACCTCGGTCAAGGTGATCTCGATCGAGGAGGTGCATGCCACGCCGGACGTCGCCGAGTCGCTGTGCCTGCAGCCCGGCGACCCCGTGACCAAGGTGGTGCGGGTACGCCATTACCACGGCGAGCCGCTGTCCCATATCACCGTCTACGTGCCGGCCGACCTCGGCCGCCATCTGACCCGCAAGGATCTGGAGACCACGCCGATCCTGCGGCTGCTCGAGAACCGCGGCGGCCTGAAGCTGGGCCGCGCCACCCAGGTCCTGTCGGCCCGGCTGGCCGACGTGGTGGTGGCCCCGCTGCTCGAGGTGCCGGTCGGCGCCGCGTTGCTCGCCACCCGCCGGGTGGTGCAGGACAAGTCCGGCCGTCCGATCCAGCTGCTGCTGGGCCAGTACCGGCCCGACCGCTACGAATACCGGATGGAACTGTCGCCGGCCGGCGGCGACAGCGCCAACGTCTGGGTAGACAACGGGACCCGCACCAGCTTGCGCGACTGACGCAGGCGCGCCATGCTGCGCGCTTCGACGATCAGACAAGGAGACACGCGTCATGCCGCTGCAACGAGCCAGCCGTTCCCTTTCGCCATCGGCCCTCGCCGCTGGCGTCGTCAAGACCCGCCGCACCGCGCTCGGCCTGGGCGCGGCGACGCTGCTGGCACTGCTCGCGCCCGGCTTGGCCATCGGCGCGACCAACGGTAACAGCGGACCGTCGGGCACGTCGGGGACAGCGGCCCCGTCCGCCGCCCCCCTCGGCCAGATCGCCGGCGGCAAGCCGATCCGCATCCTGGTCGGCGCGCCCGCCGGCGGCACCACCGATACGCTGGCCCGCACCATCGCCACCGAGATGGGCAGGCTGCTGGACCAGTCCGTCGTGGTCGAGAACCGCCCGGGTGCCGGCGGCAATATCGCCGCCGAACTGGTGGCGCAGAGCGCGCCGGACGGCAGCACGCTGTTGATGAGTTTCACCAGCCATACCATCAACGCGACGCTGTACAAGAACCTGCCGTTCGATCCGGTCGCCGATTTCACGCCGATCACGCTGGTCGCCAGCGTGCCGAGCGTGCTGGTCGCCCATCCGTCGGTGCCGGCCAACAATGTCGCCGAGTTGATCCAGCTCGCCAAGTCCCGTCCCGGCAAGCTGAACTTCGGCATCGGCGCGGTCGGCTCGTCGGTGCATCTGGCCGGCGACATGTTCAAGATGATGACCGGCACGTACATCGTCAACATTCCGTACAAGGGGACGACGCCCGCCGTCACCGACCTGCTGTCGGGCCGCGTCGAGCTGATGTTCGCCAGCACGCTGAACGTGCTGCCGCATATCAAGGCCGGCAAGCTGAAGGCGCTCGGCGTCACCAGTCCGGCGCCGCTGCCGCAGCTGCCTGGCGTGCCGCCGATCTCGCAGACCGTCAAGGGCTTCGAGTCCAACGCCTGGTTCGGGCTGTTCGGGCCGGCGGGCCTGCCGCCGGAAGTCACGCGCACCCTGTATCAAGCCGCGCGACGAGGTCTGGAGACGCCCGCGGTGGCCAGGCGCCTGGAAAACGATGGCGCGCAGCCCGTCGCCAACACGCCGGAGGCCTTCAGCGCCTTCGTCAAGCAGGACATCAAGCGCTGGGCCACCGTGGTCCGCTATTCGGGAGCCAAGGTGGAATGAGCCGTGCCGGCGCCGGGTCCATCCCGGCGCAAACCCTCGCGCAGAAGCTGGTCGCCCGCGCAGCGGGCATGGACCACGTGACGCCAGGCACCGTGGTCACCTGCAAGGTCGATCTGGCGATGTCGCACGATTCCAGCGGACCGCGCCGCGTCGCGCCGCTGCTGCGCGAACTGGGCGCCAAGGTCTGGGACCCCGAACGTTTCGTCGTCGTGACCGACCACTTCGTGCCCGCCGCCGATGCCGAAGCCGAGGCGATCGTCCGCTTCACGCGCGACTGGGTCCGCGAACAGCGCCTGCCGCATTTGATCGACAACGAAGGCATCTGCCACGTGGTGCTGCCCGAGCGCGGCTACGTGCTGCCGGGCCAGTTCATCGTCGGCGGCGACAGCCACAGCCCGACCGGTGGCGCGTTCGGCGCCTATATGTTCGGCATCGGCGCCACAGAGATGGCGGGCGTGCTGGCCACCGGCGAGATCTGGCTGCGCGTGCCGCAGACCATCCGCATCGAATGGGACGGCACGCTGGCCGACGGCGTCTGCGCCAAGGACATCATGCTGTTCCTGTGCGCGAGTCTCGGGCTGGGCGGCGGCCGCTACGAGGCCATCGAATATGCCGGCACGGCCGTGACCGCACTGTCGATGCACGAACGGATGACGCTGACCAATATGAGCGCGGAGCTGGGCGCGCAGACCGGCCTCGTCGCACCCGACGCCACCACGCTGCAATGGCTCGAACAGGCCGGCGTGCCCGCGGCCACGCTGGGGCAGATCGACGTGCGGCATTGGCGCAGCGATGCCGATGCGCCGGTGCTGCAGGCCCTTCGCTTCGATGCGACCACGCTGGCCCCGCAGGTCGCCGCGCCCCACTCGCCGGCCAACGGCGCGCCGGTGACCGAGGTCCAGGGCGAAACGATCGACGTCGCCTATCTCGGCGCCTGCACCGGCGCCAAGCTCGACGACCTGCGCATGGCTGCGCGCATCCTGCGCGGACGCAAGGTCGCGCCGGGGGTGTCGCTGCAACTGGCGCCGGCCTCGCTGCGCGATCAGCAGCAGGCCGAGCGCGAAGGCACGCTGGCTGCGCTGCTCGATGCCGGCGCCCAATTGCTGCCCAATGCCTGCAACGCCTGCGCCGGCTACGGTCCCACGCGTTTTGCCGCCGGCACGCGTGCGATTGCTTCGACCGCGCGCAATTTCGCGGGTCGCATGGGCGATGCCGGCAGCGCGGTGTGGCTTGCCTCGCCGATGACCGTGGCGGCATCGGCGGTCACGGGCCGCATCACCGATCCGCGCACGCTGCTGTCATGACCTCGCTCCGCACGAACACACCCGGCAATACCGCCGCCGACCATCGCACCGCCGGCCGTATCTGGCGCTTCGGCGATAACGTCGATACCGATGCGATGGCGCCCGCCACGCAGATGAAAGGCGGCATCGAGCAGATCGCGCGCCATTGCCTGGCCGGATTGCGCCCCGAATTCCCTGCGACCGTGCGGCCGGGCGACCTCGTCGTCGGCGGACGGCACTTCGGCGTCGGCTCGTCGCGCGAACAGGCGCCGCAGGCGTTGCGCCATCTGGGTGTTGCCGCGGTGATCGCGCCCTCGTTCGCTGGCCTGTTCTATCGCAATGCGCTGAATCTCGGCCTGCCGGCGCTGGTCTGCACGCATACCGACGGACTGGTCGATGGAGCACGCGCAACGCTGGATCTGGACGGCGCCGCCATCGTGCTGGCCGATGGCAGCCGTGTGCCATGCGAGCCGATCCCGCCGTTCCTGCTCGACATGCTGCGCGCCGGCGGGCTGATTCCGCATCTGAAGCGGCGGCTGGCGCAGCAGCGCGCCTGACGATGCCTCGCCCTCACCCCCTTTCGGCGTTGCGAGCCTCGCGCAGCAACGCCATCACCTCATCGTCGGTGGTCTGCTCGAAATCTGCGTAATACGCGCCCACCGCGCCGAAATCTTCCGGCACCGACAGCGATACGCATTCGTCGGCCGCGTCCCGCAGCGACGCCAACCCTTCGACCGACGCGACCGGCACCGCGGCAATCACGCGAGCCGCCCCGGCGTGGCGCGCGCTCTCCAGCGCGGCGCGCATCGTCGCGCCCGTCGCCACGCCATCGTCGACCATGATCACGACCCGGTCGCGCATCGCCGCCACCGGCGCGCCGCCGCGATAACGCTGCTGGCGCCGGGCGATCTCCCCTAACTGCCGGCCGCGCTCCAGTTCGAATGCGCCGCTGTCGACTGCGCGGCGCGTCCATGCATCGTCGTTGGCGACGGTATGCGGCGGCGAGCCGGTGGCATCGCCCTCGACCACCGCGCCCAGCGCCAGCTCGGGATAGCCGGGCGCGCCGATCTTGCGCACCAGCAGGATGTCGAGCGTGGCGCCCAACGCGCGGGCCACCTCGAAGGCGACCGGCACGCCGCCGCGTGGCAGCGCCAGCACCAGCGGCGGCTCTCCGTCCCGCTTCGCATGGCCAAGTTCGCTCAGGCGGCGCGCCAGATGGACGCCGGCGTCGCGGCGATCGGCGAAATACGGCGGCAGCGGCATCGCGGCCCTCCTGTCCTGTTGGTGCTCCCCGGGCGGTTCCGGCGTGCGCACGGGTGCATTAACCCTGTGGCGCGGTCACCCTTTTATGTCCGGCTCGACACATGCCGTTACAATGCGAAGGTTAACAAGAACGATTCGCATTTATCGTTCGTCCACTGGGCCTTCGACCCGCAGGACCGACGTCACGGTCCGCGCTGCCGCACCGCGGCGGCATTGCGCGGGCGTTCTGAAAAAATATAGACGGATCCGACCATGCCACAGCGCGCAACCCAACGCCGTGGCCGCCACCGCGGCCATGCCCTTCGCCTGACGACTCTCGCCCTGGGCCTGCAAGCCGCCGGCATGGTATGGGCCCAGCAGTCCGCGCCTGTCGACGCTTCGGCGCCGGCTGCCGCGCCTGCCGCTCCTGCCTCCGCCACCGCTGGTGCCACCGCCGGTGCCACGGCCGCCGCCGAATTGCCGGCGGTCACCGTGCGCGCCACCAGCGACAACGAAACCGCCACGGGCCCGGTCTTCGGCTTCGTCGCCAAACGCAGCGCCACCGCGACCAAGACCGACACCCCGGTCATGGAAACGCCGCAGTCGATCACCGTGATCACGCGCGACCGCATCGAGGCGCAGGGCGCGCAATCGGTGCAGCAGGCGATCGGCTATACCGCGGGCGTCCACGCCGGCCTGTACGGCAACGACAATCGCGGCGACTGGGGACGCTTCCGCGGCACCGATTTCACGCAATACCAGGACGGGCTGCTCAATGCGGTCGGCTTCTACAACAATGTCCGCCCCGACGTGTACGCGCTGGAGCGGATCGACGTCCTGCGCGGCCCATCGTCGATGCTGTTCGGCCAGGGCGCGGTTGGCGGCATCCTGAACCTCGTCAGCAAGCGCCCGCAAGCGGAAGCCGCCCGCGAGATCGGCGTGCAGTTCGGCAACAACAACCGCAAGCAGGTCCAGGCCGACCTGACCGGGCCGCTCGATGCGGACGGCAAATGGCTGTATCGGCTGGTTGCGCTGGCGCGCGACAGCGACACGCATGTCGACTTCGCCCAGGACAATCGCTATCTGATCGCGCCGTCGCTGACGTATCGGCCGAACAGCGATACCTCGTTCACGCTGCTGGCGAATTTCCAGCGCGATGACAGCAATACGACCGCGGGGTTCTTCCCCTGGCAGGGAATGCTGTATCCGAATCCCGGCGGCCTGAAGATCCGCGACAGCTTCTTCGTCAGCGAGCCCGGCTTCGATCGCTTCAAGGCCGAACAGGCGGCCATTGGTTATCAGTTCGAGCACAAGGCGAACGAGGTCTTCACGTTCCGCCAGAACCTGCGGTATTCGTACAGCACGGTGGATTACCGCAGCATCTACGCGCGTTTCAACGATCGCGAGAGCCCGTGGGTGGCAGGCAGTGACCGGCTGTTGAAACGCACTGTCTATTGGGACAACCCGCGGCTCCGATCCTTCCTGGTCGACACCCAGGCCCAGGCAAACTTCCGCACCGGCAGCGTGGGCCATACCCTGCTGAGCGGCATCGATTATCAGCACGCCGATGTCGATGGCCGACGCGGCGCCACCGGAACCGGCAGCGCGGCGCCGATCGACATCGTCAATCCGGTCTACGGCAATTACGTCGCACCGACGCTGGGCCACGTCAATCCCACCAAGCAGATCCAGACTGGCATCTATATGCAGGACCAGATGTCGTGGAATCAGTGGCTGCTGATGGTCGGCCTGCGCTATGACTGGTCGCGCGCCTCGCAAGTGAACACGCCGGCCGGTTCGCGCGACGACAATGAGCTGACCAAGCGCTTCGGCCTGATGTACCAGACCGACTTCGGCCTGAATCCGTACATCAGCTATTCGGAGTCCTTCGTGGGTGTGCCGGGCAATAACCGCGCAGGTCCGCTGAAGCCGCTGCGCGGCAAGCAATGGGAAGCGGGCATCAAATACCAGCCGCCCGGCAAGAACGCGATGGTCACGATGGCCGTGTTCGACATGCGCGAGAAGAACCGCCGCGCATCCGGCATCGTCAACGGCATGCCCGACACCGTGCAGATCGGCGAGGCACGCACGCGCGGCTTCGAGATCGAAGCCCTCGCGTCGCTGCGCAATCGGGTCGACCTGATCGCCAACTACACCTACCTCGACACCCGCATCCTCGCCGGCAATCCCGTCGAAGTCGGCAAGCGCATCGCCAGCATTCCGAAGCATATGGCTTCGCTGTGGGGCACCTACAAGTTCAACCTGTTCGACAAGCCCGGCTTCTCGGCCGGCGCCGGCGTGCGGTACTTCAGCGCCAGCTATGACGGCACCGACCGCAACAAGGTGGGCAGCGCCACGCTCGTCGATGCCGTGCTGGCCTACGACCACGGCCCGGTCCGCGTCGCGCTGAACGTCAACAACCTGTTCGACAAGGAATACCTGACGACCTGCCTCGCCCGCGGCGACTGCTACTTCGGCGCACGGCGGACGGTGGTGGGGAGCGTTACCTACCGCTTCTGATCAGAGCTGGGAAAGATGATCGACACTTGGGCTAATGGACGAAGCCTGATTGCGCCGCCTTTGGGCGGCGTTTTTTTTGGTCCCTCGCGGTGGCATGAAGCTCGGCCACCCCCTTGATGAGCCTAAAGCGTCACGTTATTGAATTCGCATGTCCTACTCACTAATATCTTGACTTCTTGCGTTTGTAGCGCAAAATTCGGCTTTATTTTTATGCCGATTTGGTGGGCGATATGCTTGTCGAATTCCGCGTCAAGAACTTCCGGAGCCTGCGGGACGAACAGGTCCTCACCCTCGTCGCTTCGAAGGACAGCTCCCTTGCCGACACCAATACGGTCGAAACGGGCCTGAAGGCTGCCCCCCGCCTGTTGAGCAGCGCCGTAGTCTATGGCGCCAACGCGAGCGGCAAATCCAATCTGATCAAGGCGTTGCAATACATGCGCGGCGTGGTCGTCGAATCCGCCACGGTCGTACAACCGGGGCAGACATACGCCGTCCAACCGTTCCGCCTCGACGCCGTTTCGGCGGAAGAGCCGACCGAGTTCGAGGTGACCGTCATCCTGGCCGGCGTGCGGCACCAGTACGGCTTCGCCATGACGCAGCAACGCATCGTCAGCGAATATCTTCTCGTCTACAAAGCGTTCAAGCCGCAGCGCTGGTTCGAACGGCACTACGATGCGCATTCGGGCAAGGACGTCTACGAGTTCGGCACCGGGCTCAAGGGCTCGAAGGCGCTGTGGGAAAACGCCACGCGACCCAATGCGCTTTTCCTGTCGATGGCCGCTCAGCTCAACAGCGAGGCACTGCGTCCGCTGTTCGACTGGTTTGCCAGCAGTCTCGTCGTCTTCAACGAGCAGGCGCGGCTCAACCCGCAGGTATCGATCGAGATGCTGAAGCAGCCCGGAGGACGCAAGCGGATCTGCGATTTCCTGACTTCCGCTGACATCAGCATTGCGGACATCGAAGTCGTGACGCGCAAAGTGCCAGGGCAGACTCTGCATTTCGATGTCGCCGCCGGAAAATCCGAGCTGCGCTCCGAGGAAGTTGAAGAGCATCAGTTGCGGTTTTCCCATAGCACCGATCACGGCACAGCCGTGTTCGATCTGATGGACGAATCGAACGGAACACGCAACCTGTTGTTCCTCGCTGGGCCTGTGCTGGATATCCTCGAGAAGGGCCAGACACTGGTGATCGATGAACTCGACACCAGTCTTCATACGCTTCTGGTGCGCGAACTGGTCAGGCTGTTCCATCGCCCCGACGTCAATACCGGTCACGCGCAGTTGATATTTACGACCCACGATACGTCGCTGCTCGATGCGCCGGATCTCCTCCGGCGCGACCAGATTTGGCTCGTCGAGAAAGACAACGAACAAGCGACGAACCTGATCGCGCTCGCGGAATTCAGCCCTCGCAAGAATGAAGCGCTGGAGCGGGGATATCTGATGGGCCGATATGGCGGCATCCCGTTCGTACGCAGCGATCTCGGAAGACGTCACTGATGGCTCGCGATGATTGTCCCAAGGTCCGTCAGCGGGACCAGTTGGCGCGCAGGATTAGCCAGCGCGCCAGTTACGACCGCATCCTGATTGTGTCCGAAGGCGCGAAAACCGAGCCGAACTACTTCTGCGAAATCCGGGCCGCCTATCGTTTGCACACCACCAATGTGGAAGTCCGCCACTGTGAGACCGGGACATCGCCAATCCAGGTGGTGCAGTACGCCGAATCGCTATTCCGAAACGGCGACCGCCACAAGCGCATCCAGCCCCGTGCATTCGAACAGGTCTACGCGGTGTTCGACCGGGACGATCACGACAGCTACTTCGATGCCTTGCGATACGCTGCCGAATTGGATGGCCAGCTGAAAAACGATACCAGACAAAGCGTCGCCTTCCACGCGGTCGCTTCTGTACCAAATTTCGAGCTCTGGCTACTGCTGCACTACGCGCAGGTCCACGCGCCCGTGCATCGCGACGAGGTGATTCAGCGATTGAAGCAACATGTCCCGCAGTACAGGAAAGGCATGCGGAACGCATTTGCAATCACCAGACCGAATCTCGACGCCGCGAGACAGCGAGCAATGGAACTGAGCCGGCGGTTCACTGCGGAGATGGCGCCGGAACCGTACACGGGAGTGGGAAAATTGGTGACACGGCTGACGACCTTGCGAGCCCAACATTAATTCCATTGACCTGGTCAGCAGGCATCCAGCGACAGCGAGGTGCCGGCCACGTCAGGCAAGAATCTGCCGACCTCCGTCACAAATTCCTCACGGAGCTCCACATTTGACATATGCACCGCCGGCAGCAACACCAGCTTCGCGCCCGGAATCGCGGCCGCGATCTCTTCGCTGTGCTCGGCCCGGGTCACCGTATCGAACTTGCCGCCGAGCACCAGCGTCGGTCGTGAAATCAGCGTGATGGTGCGTCGCAGGTCCATGTCACGCACCGCGGCGAGCGCGCCGGCGATGCCATGGGGTTTGGTCTCGAGCAGGGCCTTGCGAAACGGCTCGAGCGCGGGGTCGTTCTTCTCGCGCATCTCGGCGGGAAACCAGTTCGCTAGAAACGCGTCGGCCGTCTCGTTCGGCGTCGCGGTCAGGATCGTTTGAATGCGCGGCTCCCAATCCGCGGCCGGGCCGAGGTAGGCGGCGGTATGCGCGAGCACGAGGCGGTCGATTCGCTCGGGGGCGTGGATGGCAAGCCATTGCGCGACCATGCCGCCCAGCGATAGGCCGAGGAAATGGACGCGCTCGAGCTCCAGCGCATCCATCAGTTCGAGCGCGTCGCGCCCGAGCCGGTCCAGCGAATAGGCGCCGGCCGGTACGTCGGAGGCGCCGTGGCCGCGCATGTCGTAGCGCAGCACGCGGAAACGCTGCAGCAATTGCGGCATCACGCCGTCCCACATCGACATATCGGTCGCGATCGAATTGGACAGCATCAGCACAGGGCGGCCCGCCTCGCCTTCGAGCCGGTAGGCAATCCGCTGGGCATCGCTGGTGGTAAAGGTCGATATCGCGGACATCTGGGTTCTCCTGAAAGTTTTGAGGAAGGCCCGTCGCCGATCGGCGTCCCCAGGCCAGCACGGAAGCCATCGTAGTCGCGCAGCGAATTTGAGAAAATTACAAAGTTCTCACACTCTCTGTCAGGAAACCGAACAATGTCCCGCTTCACGTTGCAAGACCTGCAGTGCTTCGACGCCGTCGTCCGCGAAGGAGGCTTCCAGGCAGCCGCGGCAGTCTTGCATCGAACCCATCCTGCGGTATTCGCGGCCGTGGCAAGGCTGGAGCGGCAGCTCGGATTGGCGTTGCTCGATCGCAGCGGGTACCGGGTCACCCCGACCGAGGCGGGGCGTGCCTTTCATCGGCACGCGCAGTCACTGTTGCGCGAGATGCATGCGCTGCAGCTTCATGCCGAGCAATTGGCGATGGGAGCGGAAAGCGAACTGCGCGTGGTGATCGGCGACCTGTGTCCGCCGTCACAGACGCTGGGGCTGCTGAGCCCGTTCTTCGCGGAACATCCAGCGACGCGGCTGGACCTGCATGTCGAAGCGGTGACCGGGCCGTGGGAGCGCCTGTTCGACGGCGAGGCCGATCTGATCGTGCATCGGATCGACAAGAGCGACACGCGGGTCGAATGGCTGGACCTGTGCAGGATCGAGTTGATTCCCGTTGTGGCGCCCGGTTTCCTGCCATTCCCGATCTCGCGCGCGATCCGCCCGGAGCAATTGCGCGCGCTGACGCAATGCGTGATCCGCGACAGCGCCCGCCGTCCGCTGGCTCAGGAGCATTTCGTCGTCGCAGGCGCGCCGCAGTGTACGGTGCCCGATCCGATGATGAAGAAGGAGATCATCGTGCAGGGCATGGCGTGGGGCCATCTGCCCCGCTTCCTGATCGAACGGGAATTGGCCGAAGGAAGGCTGCTGTCGATCGCGGGCCGCTATCTACCGGGGCGCATCGAGGAGCTGGTTGCCGCCCGCCGGCGCGACCGGCCGCATGGGCCTGTCGCGAACCGGCTGTGGGAGCATCTGGGCAAGGCGGCGCCGCGATTTCGCGCGGCGCTGCGCCGCAGCCGTTGAATGGCCGCCAGGCGCGTAACGCGCAAGCCGACTACTGGGCCGCCGGCGCAGACACCGTCGTGGCCGCGCTCTTCGCGGGCTCGACGGGCATCGGCTCGTACTTGGCGAAGTTCGGATCCTGCTCGGTCGCCTCGGCAATCGACACGATCTTGCGGTCGAAGATATTGACGCCGGTGAATACAATCACGTCACCGAGCCGAGGGGTGAACGCAATGTAGTCCGGCTCGTCGACAACGACGGTGCCCTTGACCTTCAGCGGTTCCTTGACGAAGGCATATTGCCCACTGACGTAGGTCCACTTCGTCGCGTCGCGCAGCGTCTTGCCGGCGATATCGCGCAGCATCACGTCGATGCTTCGCTTCAGCGACTGGTCGAGCGCCGCGCGGAGCGACTTCGCATTATCGGCAAACCAGCCGCTCTCACCCGCGAATGGCTTGGCTTCCGCGCTGGCGGAGATATAGCGCGTGCTCCAGAGCTGCTTGCCCGACGCGTCCTTCAGCGCGGTTCGGACCACGACATACGGCCGAACGTCCTTGTCGTTGATGTAACTGAGCACGCCGAACGGGGTCAGCGTCAGTTGCGAGGCGCCAGCGGCGGCCGGGCCGTAAGTCAGCGTGGCGGCGCCGTCGGCTGCAAGTCCTTCCTTGAGCAGCTTCTCGGTGACCGCGACCATATCGTGGTCGGCGATCGCCTTGTCATCGCCGAGCAGCGACTTCGCGCGCTCCGCATTGATCGCGCTGCCGACCAGCACGCCGAGCGGGCCAAACAGCATGGCGGCGCCGGAACCGGTCTGATGGCCGCTGACCAGCAGGCGGGTATTCGGCACGGCATAGACACCGGTCGGCATTTCCGACCACGTCGACGGCATCTCCTTGCTGATATCCACCGCCACTTGCTTCTGTTCCTTGGGAAAGGGCTCGGAATTGTTGAACGTGGCACAGCCGGCCAGCGTGGCGATACATAGCGCGACCGGAATGACCCTGTAGATGGCTGCCTTGAGCATGTTGTTTGTTTCGGTATAGGCGTTCGATAGCGTCGGGACCGCCGACGATCCACACACCGGTGCGGATCATTCGGATATCGGCACGAGGGCGAAGTTGTTGAGCCTCGCGTTCGTCGCCGTGTGACGGCAGCACTGCGTCCCACAACCGGCCGCCCTCCTCGTTTTCCCTAGCCGGGGGACCGTACTCGGCGGCTCCCCCGCCTGCGCACCGCGCCGCGGCCATGCTGCGCTCCTTCCCGCAAACCCTTGCCGCCGTTGGCCGGCAAGCCCGTGCCGAGGCACGGAATCGGTGCACCGCACCAATATCCGGCATGCATACGCACCACTTTCGACAAACAATTTTCGTCTTGATTGTATGGCGGTTATTGGACTACTGTACGGGGCAGTGAGACGCCATGCGAGGGCCGTGCCGACGGCACGGATGCGGCAGTCCCACCCACTACGCCAACATGCCGACCGCCGACAGGCGGCCCCTCCGGAGGAGAACGCATCATGCAAGCAGTCAGTGTCGACGCAGCCGCGCGTACCGCGCAGGACCGTCCCCAATCGGTCGCGCGGGTCGCCGGTGCCAGCGTGGCGGGGACCACGCTGGAGTTCTACGACCACTTCATTTACGGATCGGCCGCCGCGCTGGTCTTTCCGAAGCTGTTCTTCCCGCAGAGCGATCCGCTGACGGCGACGTTGCTGTCCTTCGCCAGCTACGGCGTCGCGTTTGTCGCGCGGCCGCTGGGCGCGGCGATCTTCGGCCACTTCGGCGACAAGTTCGGCCGCAAGTCCGTGTTGATCGTCACGCTGCTGATGATGGGCCTGGCGACCTTCGGCATCGGGCTGCTGCCGACCTACGGCAGCGTCGGCATGCTGGCGCCGTTGCTGCTCGTGCTGCTGCGCGTGATCCAGGGTCTTGCACTGGGCGGGGAGTGGGGCGGTGCCGCGATCATGGTCAACGAACTCGACCCCGAAGGCCGGCGGCGCGGACTGCTGGGCAGCCTGGTGCAGCTGGCGGCGCCGATCGGGCTGCTGCTCGCCAACGGTGTCTTCGCGCTGGTGACGTGGATGGTGTCGGAGGAAGCGTTCCTGAGCTGGGGATGGCGTGTGCCGTTCCTGCTGAGCGCCCTGCTGGTCGCGGTAGGCATGTACATCCGCGCCAATGTGCGCGAGTCCGCCGTGTTCGAGAAGGCCGAGGCCCAGCACGCCGAAGCCCGCGCGCCGATCGCCGAAGTGCTGCGCCACTACAAGAAGCAGCTGCTGATCGCCTTCGGCGCGCGCCTGGGCGGCGATATCGCCTTCTACGTCTTCACGCTGTTCCTGCTGTACTACGTGCCGACCAAGCTGGGCCTGCCCAAGAGCATCGCGCTCAATGCCGTATTGCTCGGGGCCGTCGCGCAGATTCTGTTCATCCCCGTGGCCGGCGTGCTGGCCGACCGCATCGGCCGGCGCCCCGTGCTGATGATCGGCGGCATCGGTGGCGCGCTGTGGGCCTTCGGCTTCTTCGCGCTGGTGCATACGCTGAGCCCGGCGCTGATCATGCTGGCCTCGTTCATCGGCATGGTGCTGGTGTCCTTCATGTTCTCGCCGCTCGCTTCCTTCCTGCCGGAGCTGTTCGCCACGCAGGTGCGCGTCACCGGCGCCTCGCTGGGCTTCCAGTTCGCCGGCGTGTTCGGCGGCGCGCTGGCCCCGTTGATCGCGGTGGGCCTGCTGGACCGCTTCGGCAGCAGCACGCCGGTCGCCATCTACCTGGCCGTGGTCTGCGTGCTGATTGCCGTCGCCGCCGGCGTCGCACGCGAAACGGCACGGGCGCGCCTGTCCGACCTCGGCAATGAGGCCGCGCGCTGAACGCGCGGGGCGACCCGCGCCAGAACAACAACCGTCATGAGATTCCTGTGAAACAGTTCGACCTTCTGATCCGCAACGGCACGGTGGTGACCGCCAGCGACACCGTCCAATGCGACATCGCGATCGCCGGCGGCCGCATCGTGCAACTCGGCCACGACCTGGGCAGTGCCCGCGACGAGATCGATGCAAGCGGCAAGCTGGTACTGCCCGGCGGTGTCGATGCGCATTGCCATCTCGACCAGCCGATGCCCGATGGCCTGAAGATGGCGGACGACTTCGAGTCGGGCACGATCTCGGCCGCATGCGGCGGCACCACCACCGTCATTCCGTTCGCCGCCCAGGAAAAAGGCCAGTCGCTGCGCGCGGCCGTGACCGACTACCATCGCCGTGCCGAAGGACGCGCCGTGGTGGACTACGCCTTCCACCTGATCGTGTCCGACCCGACCGAGACGGTTCTGCGCGAGGAGCTGCCCGGCCTGATCCGCAAGGGCTACACGTCGTTCAAGGTCTACATGACCTACGACGACCTGAAGCTGGGCGACCGCGAGATCCTCGAGGTATTGACGGTGGCACGCCAGGAAGGCGCACTCGTGATGATCCACGCCGAGAACTCCGACTGCATCGCCTGGCTGACCGACCGGCTGGAGGCCGAGCAGAAGACCGCGCCACGCTTTCATGCGATCGCGCGGCCGATGGCGATCGAGCGCGAGGCCACGCACCGCGCCATCACCTTCTCGGAGCTGGTCGACGTGCCGATCCTGATCGTCCATGTATCCGGGCGCGAAGCGGTCGAGCAGATCCGCTGGAGCCGAGCGCGCGGCATGAAGATCTTCGCCGAGACGTGTCCGCAGTACCTGTTCCTGACCGCCTCGGATCTCGATCAGCCCGGCTACCACGGCGCCAAATGCGTCTGCAGCCCGCCCCCGCGCGACCGCGCCAACCAGGAGGTGATCTGGGACGGCCTGGCCGATGGCCTGTTCACGATCTTCTCGTCGGATCATGCGCCGTTCCGCTACGACGATCCGCAGGGCAAGCACCCGGGCGGCGAGCAGGTGCCGTTCCGCTATATTCCGAATGGCATCCCCGGGCTCGAGACGCGGCTGCCGCTGCTGTTCTCCGAGGGTGTCGGAGGCGGACGCATTTCGCTGAACCAGTTCGTCGCGTTGACCTCGACCAACCCGGCCAAGCTCTACGGCCTGCATCCACGCAAGGGCACGATCGCAATCGGCGCGGACGCCGATCTGGCGATCTGGGATCCGGCGCGCGAGGTCGTCATCCGCAACGCGGACCTGCACCATGCGGTCGACTACACGCCGTACGAGGGCACGCGCGTCAAGGGTTGGCCCGTCACGACGCTGGTGCGCGGCAAGGTGGTCGCGCACGAAGGCAGGCTGATGGCGACGGCGGGGCACGGCGAGTTCCTGGCCTGCGCGCTGCCGGAGATGGCAAAGCCGCGCTATCGTACTTCGGGAGGAAGCCTTTGATGCCCCATCCGAATCGCACCGAGCACGAAACGCGCTGCGACAACGCACCGCCCTATCCGAACGCTGCCGGCATCGCCGCCCAGGTCAACGCCGGCGAACTCGATCCCGGCGCCGTGGTGTCGGCATTTCAAGCACGGATCGACGCGCGCAATGGTGAGCTCAATGCGGTGTTCGAGGAGCGCCGCGACCTGGTCGACGCCGACGTCGCGCAACTGCGCGAGCGCCTGGCCGCGGGCGAACGGCCGCCGCTTGCCGGCGTGCCGGTGATCGTCAAGGACGTCGTGTGGGTGCGCGGGCGCCGCGTGACGCAGGGTTCCTTGCTGTACCGCGACTTCGTCGCGCCGGCTGATGCCATTGCGGTAGAACGGCTGCGCGCGGCGGGCGCCATCGTCCTTGGCATGGGCAACACCTCGGAGTTCGCCTGCAAGGGCCTGACCACCAACAAGGTCTATGGCCTGACGCGGCATCCGCAAGACACCGCGCTGACGGCCGGCGGCTCGTCGGGCGGCTGCGCGGTGGCGGTGGCCGCCGGCATGGCGCCGCTGGCGCTGGGCACGGACGGCGGTGGCTCCAGCCGACGGCCACCGGCCCATGCCGGAGTGGTCGGCTTCAAGCCGTCCTTTGGCGCCATTCCCGATGCGGCCGGCTTCCCGCACGCGTTTCCCGGCATCCAGGTGATGGCGCCGATCGCGCGCACCGTCGACGATGCCGCGCTGATGTTCCGCGTGCTGTGCGGGCCCGATCCGCGCGACCCCGATTCGGCCGGCTTTCGGTGTGCCCCTGCCGGACCGCTGGATGGGCTTCGCATCGCCGTCAGTCCCCGCCTGGGTCTCGACACGCCGGTGGACGACGACGTGGCCGAGGCGTTCGAGGCGGCGGTGGCAAGACTGCGTGCGGCGGGCGTGCCGGGCCTTCGCGTGGCGCGGCAGGATCCGGTCTGGCCCGACGGGGCCGGCGAAGCGGCATTGATGCCGCTGCAGCATGTCGGCCTGGCCAATCTCCATGGCGACGCGTGGCGACGCGATCCGGATCGCTTCGATCCCGACATCGCGCGGCAGATCGAGCGCGGCTTCACCTGGAGCGGCGCCGAGGTTGCGCGCGCACGCGAAGCCAGCCGCCGCATCGGCCTGGCGCTGGCGGCATTCTTCACCGAACACGACTTGCTGCTGTGTCCGACCACGCCTTGCGTGGCATGGCCCAACGACCGCCTTGGTCCCGAGCGGATCGGCGGCGTCGCGGTCGAGCCGCGGGCGCATGCCGTCTTCACGCCGTTCTTCAATCACGCCCAGGCACCCGCGATTTCGGTGCCGTGCGGCACGGGACGCGACGGCCTGCCGGTCGGACTGCAGATTGCCGGTCCGCGCGGCGCCGACTGGCGCGTGCTGGCAGCGGCGCGGCTGATCGAACAATTGTTGGCGGCCGGCTGACACGGCCGCCGGGACCGAGCTGACGAACCCACGATTCCATCCCAAGACACCATGCGCATCCTTGTCCTGAACCCCAATACCAGCGAAGGCATCACGGCACGACTGATGGCCGCGGGCAGCGACGCCGCCGCCCCCGGTACCGAACTGGTGCCGTTGACCGCCCCGCGCGGCGTGCCCTATATCGCCACCCGTGCCGAGGCGCAGATCGGCGGCGCCATCGCGCTGGAGATGCTCGCCGAACACCATGTGAACGTCGATGCCGCGATCATCGCGGCGTTTGGCGACCCGGGCCTGCTTGGCGCGCGCGAACTGTTCGACCTGCCGGTCGTCGGCATGGCGGAGGCCGCGATGCTGAGCGCCTGCATGCTCGGGCGGCGCTTTGCCATCGTCACCTTCGCCCGCGCGCTGGGCCCGTGGTACGAGGAGTGCGTCGACATGCATGGGCTGCGCGGCCGGCTGGCCGGCATCCGCATGCTCGACGACGCCTTCGCGTCGGTATCGGATGTGCAGGACGAGAAGGAAGCGTTGCTCGTGGCGCTGGCCAATCGCGCGGTCACCGAGGACGAGGCCGATGTGGTGATCCTCGCCGGCGCGCCGCTGGCCGGGCTGGCGGCGCGGGTGCGCGACCGCATCCCGGTGCCCGTGGTCGATCAGATGGCGGCCGCCGTCAAGCAGGCCGAGGGACTGGTTGCATTGAACACGCGCAAGGCGACCGCCGGTACGTTCCGCCGTCCCGATGCCAAGCCCACGTTGAGGCTCCCCGATGCGCTGGCGGCCCGCATCGAGCATCGCTAGACGTTAGCCGTCGGGGCGTTCGGTCGTAGGGCCGTTGGTCCGCGGAACGCGGCCGCGGCCGCGTCAGACGGAGGCGAAGACCGCCTCCAGATCGACCTCCTCGTCGGCCGGCGCGTCCAGATGCAGCGTGCTTTCGACATGCGCCAGATGCTCGGTCATCAGCGTCGCCGCACGTTCGCCGTCTCCCGCTTCCAGCGCATCGAGAATGTCGTCGTGCTCGTGATGCGGGCACGACGGGACGCCCGGCGCATCGTACAGCGCGATGATCAGGCAGGTCAGCGAGCACAGCTCGCGCAGATATTTCGCCAGGTACTGGTTCTCGGACAGGTCGGCGAGCCGCGCATGGAATTCGCCGGACAGGCGGATGATGGTGCGGCGGTCATTCTTGCGCCGCGCCTGCGCCTCCTCGCGCGTGATCGCGCGCAGCGGCCGCAGGCGCTCCCGCGTCATGCCGGCCGCGAGGTCGCGCGCCAGTTCCGGCTCGATCAGCCGCCGCGCATGCAGGACCTGGCGGGCCTCCTGCACGCTGGGGCTGGAGACGAAGGTGCCGCGATTCGGATACACCGTCACCACGCCCTCGTGGGCGAGCTTGGTGAAGGCGAGCCTCACCTTGGTCCGGCTGACGCCGAACACGCTGGCCAGTTTCTCCTCGACCAGCTTGGTCCCCGGCGGCAGGCGGTGCTCCCAGATCGCGACCAGGACGCGCTCGGCGATCTCGTCCACCTGGATGCCAGACACGGTCTTGCCGTCGTCCAGCGGTTCGGCAGGGCTGTCGGTGTCGAGGCGCGCGGCTTTCGCTCGAGGCATGGTCAATCCGGATGCGGGCTGTGGAGCGACTATTGTACGGCGGCGGCGCGAGGAGTGTATATCGGCAGCGCAAACAATCCGCCCGCCCTCTCACCACTGCACGCCGCGCATTCCCTGTTCGATCGCCGCCGCCAGCGACATCAGCGGCCCCGCCAGGGCTGACTGCGCAGCCGCCGTGTCCTGCTGCCCGGAAACGCTGACGTTCAGCACATGGACCGCGTAGCCGTCGAACCGCATCGGCGTGGCCAGGGCCACCACCTGGGGCTGCCACGAGGCCGCGCAGTAGCCGTGCCGATGCACCCAGTCCACCGCCGCCTCGATTTCCTTGCGCAGCTCGCGCCAGCCGCGGCCGCCGCCTTTGCTCGCGAACGACGCCATCATCCGGGCGAAATCGTCGGGGCTCAGCGTCGACAGATGGGCGCGGCCCAGCGATGTCAGCGCCATCGGAATGCGCTGGCCCGTCACGACGGTACGCAGCGATTGCCTGCGGTTGTAGCGGAACGATTCGAGGTAGACCATCTCGTCGCCATCGGCGACGGCCAGGCCGACATTGATGCGGTGGCGCATCGCGACGTCCACCATCATCGGCGTGGCCACCTTGAGAACCTGGGAGCTGTCCCGCATCGCATGCGCCATGCTGAGCACCGGCACGCCAAGGCGATACGCACGGGCCTGCGGGATGTAGTCGAGCATGCCGGTCTCGACCAGCGTCTGGGTCAGCCGGCTGACGGTCGAGCGCGACAGCCCGGTGCGCTCGGCGATCTCGCTGTTGCCGAGCATCGACGAACCGGCGCGGAACGCGCGCAGGATCGCCACGCCCCGCTCCAGGGACCGGTTCGGCGTCGCCTTGCCCTGACCGGGCAGGGTGCGCGCGAGCTGGGGGCGGCTGTTCGGCATGATCAACGTCGGGGCATCGCAGAGGCTGCCAATGATAGCGGCCGCCGCGTCATCCATGCCGATGCCGCTCAGCGGTTGTCGCCGTCGGCCAGTACCGCCACGCCGTCCGCCGCGACCACGCCCCGCCCTTGCGGCAGCACGAACAGTGGATTGATCTCGGCCTCCACCAGCCTGTCGCCCAGCGTGGCCACCATGCGCGAGAACGCCACGATGGCATCGGCCAGCGCATCGAGGTCGGCGGTCGGCCGGCCACGAAAGCCCTGCAGCAACGGGGCGGTTTTGAGGCGCTGCACCATCTGCAACGCAGCGGCGCGCGTCAGTCCACCGTTGCCCGGCAGCAACCGCAACGTGGTGTCGCTGAACAGCTCCGCCGTCACGCCGCCCATGCCGAGCAGGATGGCCGTGCCCAGCGCATCGCGGTGCATGCCGACAATGACTTCGACCCCATCCCTGACCAATTCCTGCACCAGAAAGCGCTTCGGCGCGCTGCCGGTCGCGCCGCGGACATCGGCGGCCATGCGTTCGAGCCGGGCGGCGATGTCCTCGGGCGGAACATTGACCGCGACCCCGCCGATATCGCTCTTGTGCGTGACCTCGGCGGACAGCATCTTCAGCACGACGTTGCCGCCGAAGGACTGCGCCGCGGCGGCCGCCTCGTCGCCATTGCGGACCACGACCTCGCGAGCGACCGGCACGCCAAAGGCGGCGAACAGCCCCTTTGCGGCCGCTTCGTCGAGCGAACCCGTGCCGAAGCGATCCAGTTGCGGTACCGGCGGCGCCGGGGTACCGGCGTCCTCGTCGGCTGGGAGCCGTGCCGCGCGCAGCATCGCATCGAACGCAACGGTACAGCCCTCCGGGTCGGCAAAGGCCGGCACGCCGTTGCGGTTCAGCAGCGCAAGCGCCTGCGGCGCATGCGGACTGACGTAGGCGACCACCGGCTTGTCGGTCTCGGCCAGGCAATCGCCGATCGCATTGGCCATCAGGTCCGGCATGGCCACGCCCGACGAACCGACGATGACGGTCACCGCGTCGTAACCCTTGCTGTCGAGCAGCGTGCGAATCGCCGCGCGCAGCAGATCGGGCTGCAGCCCCGCCAGCGTGACATCGATCGGATTGCGGTCGAGCGCGGCATGGTCGCCCTTCTGCAACGCGCGCAGCTTCGGCGCGGTGTCCTCGTCCGGCGGCGGCGTGTCGAATCCGGCCAGGCCGAGGCTGTCGGATACCAGCGTTCCCGCGCCGCCGGTCGAAGTCAGGATCGCGATGCGCTTGCCCTCGAGCTTGCGGCCTGTGGCCAGTGCCGCGGGGATGTCCAGCAGGTCGGAGAACGACTGCGCGCGAATCACGCCCAGCTGCTCGAACAGTGCGTCGTACATGCGGTCCGCGCCGGCGAGCGCACCGGTATGCGACACCGCGGCGCGCGCGCCGCTCTCCGATCGGCCGATCTTGAAGGCGACCACTGGCTTGCCGGCACGGGCGCACTTCAGCGCGGCGCGGCGAAACGCCTCGGGATTGCGCACGCTTTCGATGTAGAGCGCCACCACACGCGTCGCATCGTCGTCAGCCAGGTAGTCCATGAAGTCGGCCAGGTCCAGGTCCACCTCGTTGCTGGTGGAGATCAGCTTGGAAAGACCGATGCCCCGTGCCGCCGCGCGCGACAGCAACGCGCCAAGGATGCCGCCGCTTTGCGATACCACGCCGATATTGCCGGCGGGAAACGCGTCCATTTCCAGCGCGCCGCTGGCCGACAGCGGGATGTTGTCGGTCAGATTGACCAGGCCGATCGTGTTGGGGCCAAGCAGGCGCATGCTGCCGGCCGCCTCGATCAGTTGCGCCTGGCGCCGCGCGCCTTCGGCACCGGTCTCGGTATAGCCGCTCGCCAGCACGATGGCGGCGCCCGCTCCCTTGTCGGCCAGTTCGCGCACCGCCAGATGCGCGCGCTCGGCGCCGAGCAGCACGATGCCGACGTCCGGCACCTCCGGCAGCGACGCGATATCGGGATAGCAGCGCAAGCCGTCGATCGATTCGACCTTCGGGTTGACCGGATAGATCGCGCCGCCGAAGCCGTGCTTGCGCAGGTAGGACACCGGACGGCCGGCCGTCTTGGCGGGATCGGCCGATGCACCGATCACCGCGACGCTGCGCGGACTGACGAGTCGTTGGATGGCATTCATGAATCAGCCCTTGCTGGCAGTCTTGTTCAGGAAGGCCAGCACGGCTTCGCGATGCTCGGTGCTGGTGTAGCAGATGCCCTGCGCCTGGCTGCCCTGCGCAAAGACCTGGTCGGCCGGCAGTTCGAACGACTGGTTGATGATGCTCTTGCCCAGTGCGATCGCGGTGGCCGAGCCCTGGCTGAGTTCCTTCGCCCAGGCCAGCGCGTCGGCGATCAGCGTCTCCGGTTGGCTCAGGCGGTCGGCGATACCCAGCGCCTTCGCCTCCTGCGCATCGACCTTGCGGCCGTTGAACACCAGTTCCTTCGCCTTCGACAATCCCACGCGGCGCGGCAGGAAGTACATGCCGCCGCCGTCCGGAATCAGTCCGCGGTTGATATAGGACCAGGAGAACGACGCGGCCTCGGAGGCCAGCACGAAGTCGCAGCACAGCGCGGTATCGGCGCCGAGGCCGGCCGCGGCGCCGTTGACCGCGGCAATCGTCGGCTTCGGCATCGTGTGCAGCAGCTTGACGGTGTGGTGCACGCGCTGCTGGCGGCTCCAGCCGTTGAAGGCCACTTCGCCTTGCGGCGCTTCCATGCGGCGCTGCATGCCGGCGACGTCTCCACCGGCGCAGAAGCCCTTGCCATTGCCGGTGAGCACCAGCGCCCGGATCGTCTTGTCGGCCGCCACGCGTTCGAGGGCGTCGATGAACTCGGCGCGCATGTCGTCGCTCATCGCGTTGCGCTTGTCCGGGCGGTTGAAGGTGATCAGCGCGATGCCTGATTCCACCCGCAGCTCGATAAGGGAATATGGGTCCATGATCCTGTTCTGGTTGTCTGGTTGTCTCGTTGTCTCGTTATCTGGTTGTCCGGCCGCGCTCAGTCGACCGTGATGTTGGCTTGCTTGACGACCTTGCTCCAGCGCTGGCTTTCGCCCTTGACGTAGCGGCCGAACTCTTCCGGCGTGCCGCCGCCGATGTTCAGGCCTTCCTGCTCGGCCCGCTTGCGGAACGACTCCGTCTGCACCGCCTTCTTCGCCGCCTCGTTCAACCGTGCAATCACCGCCGGCGGCGTACCGGCGGGGGCGAACAGCCCATACCAGCTGTCGGCGGCGTAGTTCGGCACCCCGCTCTCGGCAATTGTCGGCACCTTGCTCAGGCCCGGGGCCTGCGAACGCTGCGCCGTCGTCACCGCGACCGCGCGCAGCTTGCCGCTCTCCAGGTGCGGCGCCACCGCGGCCGCCGTGGCAAACATCATGTCGACCTGGCCGCCGAGCAGATCGGTGATCGCCGGGCCGGCACCGCGATAGGGGATATGGATCAGGTCGACCTTCGCCATGCTCTTGAACAGCTCGCCGGCCAGGTGGGCAGAGGTTCCCGCGCCCTGCGACGCATAGTTGAGCTTGCCGGGCTTCGCTCGCGCGGCGGCGATCAGGTCCTGCACCGTCTTGATCGGGCTGTCCGGCTTGACCACCAGCACATTGGGCGAGCGGCCCACCAGCATCACCGGCGTGAATGCCTTGTCGGTGTCGAACGGCAGCTTGCGGTGCAGGCTCGGATTGACGGCATGGGCAATGGTGGCCATCACCAGCGTGTAGCCATCGGGCGCGCTCTTGGCGACCGCCTCGGTGCCGATGATGGTGCCGCCGCCGGGCTTGTTGTCGATGATCACCGGCTGGCCAAGGTCCTCGCTCATCGTGACGCCCATGGCACGCGCGATCAGGTCGGTGCCGCCGCCGGGCGCAAACGGCACGACCATGCGGATCGGCTTGTCGGGGTAAGCCGCCAACGACGGCGCGGCGGCGGCCATCGTCAACGAGATGGCGGCGGCCGCCATGGCAACACGTCGGAAGAATCCGGTGCGGGTGCAATGCATGTCTGTCTCCTGAAGATGGGAGCGCCTTGGCAGCCGGAACGACCGCAGCGGCGCGCTTTCTTGTTGGTGACAGCTTAGGGCCTGCGACGCTGGCTCACACCCCCGCAATTCCACTGCATGGAATGATCCGCCGGCCCACGACGGACATCGGCGGACGTAAAAAAGCCCGGCGAAGGCGAGGACCTTCACCGGGCCGCGGCCGGGCAATGGGGCCGAGCACGCCGCAGCGCCCCGGCCAACATTGCCGCGCGCCTATCGATTGACCGTCTTCGCCGGCATCGCCAGCACCAGCAGGCAGCTCCCCAGCAGGCACACCGCGAACAGGATCAGGCCGGCGCTCGGACTGTGGAACGTGTCTTTCATCCACCCCAGCAGATAGGTCGCCGCAAACCCGCCGAGGTTGGCGATCGAGCAGGCCAGCGCAATGCCGGCGGCCGCCGCGGTACCGCTGAGGAAGGTCGAAGGCAGGCACCAGAACACCGGGAACGTTGCCACGATGCCGACGTTGGCCAGCGTCAGCAGCGCCAGCGTCGCGCCGGTATGGCCGGTGACGAAGGTACTGGCGACGAGCCCGACGGCGCCGAACAGCACCGGCACCACGATATGCCAGCGGCGTTCGCGGGTCCGGTCCGAGTGTGCGCCGTTGATCAGCATGGCGACCACCGCCACGGCATGCGGAATCGCGGTCAGCAGGCCGATATGCAGCGGGCTGGCAACGCCGGAATCGCGGATGATGGTCGGCATCCAGAAGCCGATCGAGTACGTCCCCATCAGCAGGCACATGTCGATCACGCCGAGCATCCAGACGCGGCGATCGGTGAAGGCTGCCTTCAGCGAATGCTGGTTCTCGACCAGCACGTCGGCTTCGAGATTGCGTTGCAGCGTGCGTTTCTCGCCGGCATCGAGCCATTTCGCCGAGTCGATATTGTTCGGCAGATAGAAGAACACCATCACGCCGAGCAGCACCGAGGGCAGCGCCTCGAGGAAGAACAGCCATTGCCAGCCGGCATAGCCGTAGACGCCGGCAAACGCCGTCATGATCCAGCCCGAGATCGGGCTGCCGATCATGCTGGCCAGCGGCAGCCCGATCATGAACAGCGCGATGATCTTGCTGCGGCGATGCGTGGGATACCAGTAGGTCAGATACAGCAGCACGCCGGGCAGGAAGCCTGCTTCCGCCGCACCCAACAGGAATCGCACGATATAGAACTGCGTCGGCGTGGTGACGAACATGGTCGCGCCCGACAGCAGGCCCCAGGTCACCATGATGCGGGCGATCCAGATGCGTGCCCCGACCTTCTGCAGCACCAGGTTGCTCGGCACCTCGAACAGGATATAGCCGACGAAAAACAGGCCGGCGCCCAGGCCGTAGACGGTCTCGCTGAACTTCAGGTCGTCGAGCATCTGCAGCTTGGCCAGGCCGACGTTGATCCGATCCAGATAGGCGGCCAGATAGCACAGACAGAAGAACGGAATCAGACGCCATGTCACCTTGCGGTAGACATCCGGTTCCGTCGTTGGGGCCAGCACGCCGGCCGTTCCTTGAGGGTACTGATACGACATCTTCGCTCCTTGCTTGGTCTACCTTCGGGTGCTGGCGTCAACACCGTCCCCGCCTCGGCGTCGATGACGCAAGGTGCGGAGTCGGCGTGACTGGGGTCCGATGCAGTGCGTGCCGCATCGTGATCGGGAATGTCTTCGGAAGCGCTGGCGGGTGGCGGCGACCTCGTCGAACTTATTGCGCGCCGTGGCCGGCGGCGGACGCGCTGCCGCGTATTCGCGCCACCGCCTGGTCGACGCCCTGCCAGGCCGGCTTGTCCGGCGCAAAGCGGGCGCGCAGGTAGTGCACCAGTTCGGCGACCTGCTTGTCATCGAAGCTGTCGGCAAAGCCGGGCATTTCGCCCAGCGCATTCGATGGCGGCGCCGGAATGCCCTTCAGCACGGCCTGGATCACGTTGTCCGGCTTGTCGCCATGCAGATTGGTATTCAGTGCCAGCGACGGCTTGACGCCGAACATCGGCACGCCCTGGTCGGACTGGTGGCAGACCGCGCAGGCGCTCTGGTAGAGCCGGTCGGCGGGTCCGGTCATCGTGCGGGCCAGTGTCGCGCTGCGCTGCTCCAGCGCGCGCGCCTGCCGGTCCAGCGCGGCGGCATCCGGCGGCGGCGCGTTGAACGATGCGACGTAGTGCGCGATCGCGCGGACGTCGCTCTCGGGCAATTGCGCGAGTTCTTCGACGACCGGCGCCATCGGCCCGGCCGCCGCGCCATGGCGCGCGGAGTAGCCCGTGCGCAAATACTGGAACAGGTCTTCCTCGGTCCAGGGAATCGGCGAGCGCGACAGCGCGGTCAATGCCGGTGCTTCCCATCCTTCGGCCTCGCCGCCGGTCAGGTAGGCGCGGCCGCCCTTTTCCGCGCCAAACGCATTGCGCGGCGAATGGCATGCGCTGCAGTGTCCCAACCCTTCGGCCAGATACGCGCCGCGATTCCATTGCAACGAGCGCGACGGGTCGGGCTGGAACGGCTCGTTGCGATGGAACAGCAGGTTCCAGCCCGCCATCAGCGGCCGCAGGTTGAAGGGGAACGCGAGCGCGGTCTCCGGCGCCTGCGACAGCACCGGTTCGGCCGACATCAGATAGGCGTACAGCGCACGCATGTCGCCGTCGCTGATCTTCGCGAACGCGGTGTAGGGGAAGGCCGGATACAGCCGGCGTCCATCGCGATGGATGCCTTCGCGCATCGCGCGCTCGAACGCGGCATACGACCAGTTGCCGATGCCGGTGTCGACATCGGGCGTGATATTGGTGCTGTAGATCGTGCCAAACGGCGTCTCCAGCGGCAGGCCGCCGGCATTCCTGGCGCCGTTGGGCGCGGTGTGGCAGACCGCGCAGTCGCCGGCCGCGGCCACCAGGCGGCCGCGTTCGATGGTCGCGGCGGAATAGAAGCCCGGCTCGGGGGGCGCAACGGGCGCGATCGCAGATCGCCATGGCATCACGGTGGCGCACAGCCCGGCGATGGCCGCGCCGGCCGCAAGCAGCCAATTGCGTTTGCGCCTTGCCGGCCGGTCCTCCGCGCATTCGCCGGCGAGGGCCAGGCGCACGCGTTCGCCGCTGAACGGCGGCTCGCGCAGGCGCACGCCGGTGGCGTCGAAGATGGCGTTGGCGATCGCGGCGGCGGCGGGCAGCGTCGCGGCGGCACTGCCGCGCAGACCCGCGGTCGTCGTCAGGCCGCCGACGACGCGGACCTCGGGAGGCAGCGTGCCAACCGTCGCGGGCAGCGCGGTGGCGGCATCGGGCGCAACGTGCCAGCTGTCGAACGACGGCGCCGGCGCGGTCAATCGGCGCGTCGCCTCCGCAATATCGTGTTCCAGCGCCGGCGCAGGGGCCCGCCCGCCACGGGACGGAGGCGATGGTGTGGATTCGCCGCTGTCATGGCCCAGCGTGACTCGTGTCACGCTGACTTCGCCGCTGAACGCATCCACCTCGACGTCGGCGACCCACGCCGCCCAACTCTGCATCGGCTGCTCGCCATCGGCGTCGAGCACGCTGGCGTAGGCGAAGCCGCGCCCGCGGCGAACGCCTGCCGACGCGTCGCGAGTAGCGGCGCGCAGCGCAGGGGTCTGCCATGCGGCCTGCAGCGCGACCTGCCGAACCAGTGCCGCGCCTCGCTCGTCCTGCAGATGGTTCAGACGCAGCGCGACCGGATCGACGCCGGCCAGCGCGGCCGCTTCGTCCAGATGCGACTCGCGCGCGAAGACCTGCGCAACGGCGCCTGCCAATGGATTGACGGCGAGGGCAGCGGTCGGGTGCGCCGTGTCCGTTGACACGGCTTCCAGATGGTCGATCCAATACGGCGGCACCAGCGCGGCGTCATCGTCCACGCGGATATCCGACAGCGCGGACGGCGTACCGGTCTGGAGCGAGGCCAGCGGCCGGGACTCCACGGGCATTGGCGTGGCCGTGACCTGATAGGCGGAGATGGCGACCACATTGCCGGCCGGGTCGCCACCGTTCGTGGCACTCGCGATGCGGGTCTCGATCCATCCGGCAGCATCGTCGAACGCGGCGGCATCGAAGCGAACCAGCACCGGCCCACCGACGGCCTGCGCCAGCAGCGCGGCATCGGCGGCCGCATGGTGGGACACGCTCGCCCCCGCCGCGCCGCCGGCCATATCGACCATATCGGCGCCCTCGTGCCAGCAGACCAGCGTGACGGCGGTTTCGGCAATATCGAGCAGCTTCGCCAGTTCGGCGCGCAGCGCACCGGGCCGGCTGTCCGGCAGCCAGACCCGCAGCTCGCCTTCGCGCCAGTCGGCGATCGCGGTGGCCGCGGGCGGCGCGATGCCGGCCAGCGGCCAGCGATAGGTTTGTTCGAGCCGCGAGGGCGCGGCGGCAAGCGCCGAGGCTGCGTCGCCATGCGAAGCCACGATGCGACGCCGGCGCGGAACGCGCTGGTCGGCACGTCCGCCGGCATCCGACCATACCGGCCGCAACGCGGCGGCACCGGCGGCAGCCTGCTCCGGGGAGCGCGCCACCACGGCGAGGAAGTTGCCGCGCGCGACCACCGCGACCACATCGGGCACCGCGCGTGCCGCCTCGGCATCGAAAGCGCGCAGCCTCACACCGAGCGGACCGCGGGGCCGGACGACTTCGCCGAACAGCCATTGTTCGCGCGCGGGCGGCGGACGGACCGGCATCGTCACGGCCGCGCCTTCAGAAAGTTCGCCGCTACCCGGCACCTTGGCCAGATCGTTCATCGGCGCTCCGCCTGTGCGCGGGCCTGCCGCAGCAAGTCCGCGGCGCGCCTGACCGCGCGGACGATCTCGACGTGCGTGCCGCAGCGGCACAGATTGAAGCGCAGCGCCTCGCGAATCTGTTCGTCGGTGGGGTCGGGATGCGTCGACAGGAAGGCCTTGGCGGTCATGATCATGCCGTTCAGGCAGTAACCGCACTGGGCCGCCTGTTCATCGATGAAGGCTTGCTGCACCGGATCCAGCCGCTCGCCCTGCGCAAGGCCTTCCAGCGTGGTGACCGCGTGCCCCACCGCGGCCCTGACCGGCACCACGCAGGAACGCGCCGCCACGCCGTCGATCAGCACCGTGCAGGCCCCGCACTGGCCCAGCCCGCAGCCATACTTGGGCCCGTTGCATTCCAGGTCGTTGCGCAGGATATAGAGCAGCGGCGTCGCGGGGTCGGCGCAGACCGATCGCTCGGTGCAATTGACGTTCAGCGCGAGCTGGCTGGGGGGGCGGGACACGCTCATGGGGCTGGCTTGGCTTGGGGGCGGCAATGCGAAGTTGCCGCGCCTCCGGGATTCACGGTTCATCTGCGGCCGAACCGCGCCGGCCGCATCGCACCGGCGGGCCCGAGGACCCGCGCAAGGCCTGCGCTCAGGCCGCTGCGGCTGCGGTTGCCGTGCTGGCTGCCGCCGGGACGGCGGGCTCGACCAACGGCACCTCGAACACATCGTAGCCGAAGCACCAGTCGGGATTCTCGTTGGTGCGCAGCCAGGTGTTCTCGTGCGAGACCCGTTGCACCCTGCCGGCGCGCTCGGCGCGGTTCGCCTCGTACAACGCAAAGGTCGTGCCGAAGTCATCGAGCCCGGCTTCGACGAAGCAGCGCGTCAGCATCGCGGCGTCCTCGATCGCCATCGCCGCGCCCTGCGCCATGTGCGGCTTCATCGGATGGCAGGCGTCTCCGAGCAATACCAGACGGCCGCGGCTCCACAGCGGCAGCGGATCGCGCTCCAGCAAAGGCCACTTGGTGACCTCGACCGTGCCTTCGATCAGCGACTGCACGCCCTGGTGCCAGCCATCGAACGCGGCGCGCATCTCCTCGATGCTGCTCGGCAGCCAGCTCTTGCTCATGTCCCAGGTGGGCTCGGGCACGCCGGTCACGTAGTAGATCTCGTCGAGCTTGCTCGTATCGAAGTAGACCATCATGTGGCGATCGTCGGACCACCACTTGGTGCAGCGGTCGTGCGTGAAGCCCTTGACGCGCGAAATCGGGAACACCGCGCGGTGCGCGATGTAGCCGGTGTACTTGGGCGGCTCGGCGCCCAGCAGCGTTTCGCGGATCTTCGAATTGACGCCGTCGGCGCCGATCACGATATCGGCCTCTTCGACGGTGCCATCGGCGAAGCTCAGGCGCACCACGTCGCCCAGATCCTCGACCTGCGTCAGCTTCTTGTCGAACAGCAGCGTGCCGGGCGCGACCGCATCGGTCAGCAGCGCATGGAAGTCGCCGCGGTGCACGGTCAGATAGGTGGCGCCATAGTGCGACACCGCGTAGTCGCCCAGCGGGATCTGCGCGATCACCTCGCCGGTCTCCCAGTCGCGGCTGTACCAGTAATCCGGATGGCAGCCCATCGCATTGAGTCCGTCCTCGATGCCGATCCTGCGCATGATCTTCATCACGTTGGGCCCGACATGGATGCCGGCGCCAAGCCGCGAGAACGCCGGGGCCTGCTCATAGAGCCTGACGTTGAAACCCTGACGCTGCAGCAGCGCCGCCGCGGCCGTTCCTCCCAGTCCTGCACCGATCACGGCGATACGAGGTTTGCCTTGCACGTTTTTCTCCTGGCCATCACTTCCAATCAAACACGGTCCGCGCCGGCCGCGGCCAGCGATTTGAATTGAGTGTACACACCATATTTTTGTGCGTAAAGGCGGATTGCCCGGACTCAGTGTAATCCCTAGGTATCGACGTGCCTGTAACGTTGCAATGCGCAGAAAGCGTGAAATCAAGCACCATTCTCGTCCTTCGTTCGTTGAGTGCTTACTAAAATGGTGCATTCGGCACGGCGTCGGATCTGGTTGTAGTAATACAGTGTGTACACTACAATGGTCCGACACACGCGCAAGACGGCTCGCCGTAGCGCCCCTCTATACCGACAAAACGGAGTCGACAGTGCAGAAAGTCTTCCGGATCGGCCAGATCGTGCCGAGCTCCAACACCACCATGGAAACCGAGATCCCTGCGATGCTGGCGGCGCGCCAGCTGGTGCGGCCGGAACGCTTCACGTTCCATTCGAGCCGGATGCGGATGAAGACGGTCAGGAAGGAGGAACTCGCCGCGATGGACGCCGAATCGGACCGCTGCGCGATCGAGCTCAGCGATGCGCGCGTCGACGTGCTCGGCTACGCCTGCCTGGTCGCGATCATGTCGATGGGGCGTGGCTATCACCGCGTGTCCGAGGAGCGGCTGCAGTCGCGCACCGCCGAGAACGACGGCACCGCGCCGGTGGTGACCAGCGCCGGCGCGCTGGTCAACGCGCTGAAGGTGATCGGCGCCAAACGCATTGCGCTGGTCGCGCCGTATATGAAACCGCTGACCGAGCTGGTGGTCGACTACATCCGGAACGAAGGCTACGAGGTCGTCGACTGGCGCGCGCTGGAGATCCCCGACAACCTGGAAGTGGGCCGCCACGATCCGAACCGCCTGCCGGCCATCGTCGCGCAGATGAATACGGGCGATGTCGATGCCGTGGTGCTGTCGGCCTGCGTGCAGATGCCGTCGCTGCCGGTGGTCGAGAAGGTCGAGGCGATGACCGGCAAGCCGGTGATCACCGCGGCGATCGCGACGACCTATGCGATGCTGAAGGCGCTGGACCTGGAGGCGGTGGTGCCGGGCGGCGGCACGCTGCTGTCGGGCGCGTACTGAGCCGCGCGGAGACAGCCATGACGACCTCCTTTCTCTACGGCGCCAACGTCTTCGCCAACGGCATCCGCCAGCACTACCTGCGCTACGGCGGCCCTGGCGAGGGCCGCGAGGCGCGCGACCCGGTCATCGTCGTGCCGGGCATCACCAGCCCGGCCGTGACCTGGGGCTTCGTCGGCGAACACTTCGGCCGCCAGTTCGACACCTATGTGCTCGATGTGCGCGGCCGCGGCCTGTCCGAAGCGGGCGAGGCGCTGGACTACAGCCTCGATGCACAGGCGGCGGACGTGATCGCCTTCGCCGAGGCGCTGGGCCTGAAGCGCTACAGCGTGGTCGGCCATTCGATGGGTGCGCGCATCGGGCTGCGTGCGGCGCGCGCGAAGCCGGCCGGCCTGGTTCGCCTGGCCATGATCGACCCGCCGGTGTCTGGCCCTGGCCGCCGGCCCTACCCCTCGCAACTGCCCTGGTATGTCGATTCGATCCGGCTGGCGCGCCGGGGCATCGATGTCGACGGCATGCGCGCGTTCTGTCCGACCTGGACGGAGGCGCAGTTGCGGCTGCGCGCCGAATGGCTGCATACCTGCGACGAGCGCGCGGTGGTGGCGAGCTTCGACGGCTTCCACCAGGACGACGTGCATGCCGACATGCCGCATGTCGCCGTGCCGGCGCTGCTGATGGTCGCGGGCCGCGGCGACGTGATCCGCCCGGAAGACGTCGAGGAAATCCGCGGCCTGATGCCACAGCTGCAGGTCGCGCGCGTGCCCGACGCCGGCCACATGATTCCGTGGGACGACGAGGCTGGCTTCTATCGCGCCTTCGGCGATTTCCTCGGCGCGCCGCTGCAGGCATGAGCGCGCCGCGACTCATCACCGACTCACCGATTCACCGAGCAAGGAGAACGCATGCCGGTAAGCGATCATGATCTGACGCAGGCCTGGAAGCAGGTGCTGACGCTGTCGAAGCTGCAGCCGGGCCAGAGCGTCACGGTGCTGACCAGCGCCGCCACGCATCCACAGACAATGCGCACCGCGCTGCTGGCGGCCTCGTCGATGGGCGCCATCGTCAACCGGCTGGACCTGCCGCCGGTCAATGCCGAGAAGGCGCTGAGCCGGGATTCGCTGGCGTATCTGGGCACCACGCCGCTGACCGGCAATCCGGCCGCGATCGCGGCGCTGAAGGCCAGCGACCTGGTGCTCGACCTGATGACGCTGCTGTTCTCGCCCGAGCAGCACGAGATCCTCGCCACCGGCACGAAGATCCTGCTGGCCGTCGAGCCGCCCGAGGTCTTGGTGCGGCTCGTGCCGACGGAAGCGGACCGCGCCCGCGTGCGCGCGGCCACGGCGCGGCTGTCGCGGGCGCGGGAGATGCATATCGTCTCCGACGCCGGCACCGACCTGCGCTGCGCGCTCGGCGAATTCCCGGCGATCAGCGAGTACGGCTTCGTCGACGAACCCGGCCGCTGGGACCACTGGCCCAGCGGCTTCGTGCTGACCTGGCCCAACGAGGGCGGTACCAACGGCCGCATCGTGCTCGATCGCGGCGACATCCTGCTGCCGATGAAGTCCTATCTGCAGGCGCCGATCGATATCACCGTCGAGAACGGCTATGTCACGTCGATCGACGGCGAGCTCGACGCCGAGCTGCTGGCCGACTACATGGCCTCGTTCAACGACCCGGAGGCCTATGCGATGTCGCATATCGGCTGGGGCCTGCAGCCACGGGCGCGCTGGTCCACGCTGGCGATGTACGACCGCGAGGCCACCATCGGCATGGACGCGCGCGCCTACGAGGGCAACTTCCTGTGCTCGTTCGGCCCGAACAACGAGGCCGGCGGCAGCCGCACCACCGCCTGCCACATCGACATTCCGGTGCGTCATTGCACCGTCAGCCTCGATGGCGAGACGGTGGTGGAACGTGGCCGCGTGATGGATGGCGGCGGGCCGATGCAGCAAGCCTTCGATTATCGAACCGATGGAGCCAGACATGCAGGATGAAGTGTCGACGTACCAGCGCCAGGGCTTTGGCGCGACCATGGAGATCGCCGCGCCGTTCGGCCTGCTGATCATCGACTTCGTCAATGGCTTCGCCGATCCGGCGGTGTTCGGCGGCGGCAATATCCCGCAGGCAATCGCCAACACCGGGCCGCTGCTGGCGGCCGCGCGCGAGCAGCGCTGGCCGATCGCGCATACGCGCATCGTCTTTGCCGACGACGACGCCGACCGCAATGTCTTCACGCAAAAGGTGCCGGGCATGCTGACGCTGAAGGAGGCCAGCCACGACAGCGCGATCGTGCCCGAGTTGGCGCCGCGCGACGGCGAGCTGGTGGTGCGCAAGACGGTACCGTCGGCGTTCTTCGGCACGTCGCTGGCGGCCTGGCTGGCGCACCGCGGCGTGCGCACGCTGCTGGTGGCGGGCTGCGTGACCAGCGGCTGCGTGCGTGCCAGCGTCGTCGACGCGATGTCGTACGGCTTCCGCCCGCTGGTGCTGTCCGATTGCGTCGGCGATCGCGCGCTGGGGCCGCATCAGGCCAATCTGTTCGATATGGAGCAGAAGTACGCGACCGTGATGCCGTGCGACGAGGCGCTGGCCGCGATCGCCGCGGCGCAGGCCCGTTAAGGCTTCGACGAGAAGCGCGAGACCGCCGATGCGCCCCGCTTCAACCGGCCGCCGCCACGCGGGCGCTCTGCCCGCTCTTGATCGCGGTCTTGTTCGCGGTCTTGCGCGCCGGCTTGCGCGCGGCCTTGACCGGTTGCGAAGCCGCCAGCGGTTCCTCCACAGCGGCCTGCTCCGCGGCAATGGCCGGCCGGCAGACCGCGTTCAGCACGGTGTGCTGCATCACGTCGCGCCAGTGCTCGAGCGCGGGCTTGCTCATCATCGGCTCGCCGAGGAAGGCGCTGAGCGTATGGTGGTTCGAGTTGTAGAAGTAGCCGAGCGAGGCAATCACCAGATAGATGTCGCGGGCGCCTACCTCCGGCCGGAAATGGCCGCTGGCCTTGCCCCTCTCGAGCACGCCGTCGAGAACCGACAGCGCGTAGCTCGAGATTTCCTTGAGCCGGCCGGACTTCTTCGCATGGCGGCCCTGGCTGATATTCTCGCTGGTCAGGATCGCGACGAACTCGGGGTGGTCCAGGTAGTAGTGCCAGACGAAATCGGTCAGCTGCATCAGCGCGCGCACCGGATTGTCCGGATCGAGCTCCAGCGCCTGCTCGGCCTCGTTCAACTGCGTGTAGATGGTCTCGAGCACTTCGACGAACAGCTTTTCCTTGCTGCCGAAGTAGTAGTAGATCATCCGGTCGTAGGTCTTGGCGAGCGACGAGATCCGCTCGACCCGCCCACCGTCGTAGCCGCGCTCGGCGAACACCTTGATGGCCGCCTTCAGGATCTTGGCGCGCGTATCCTGGGCTTGCCGGGCCCGCGTGCCGGCCGCTGCCCTGGTTTTTGCCGTCGCGGTGGTCATGTCGTCGGTTGCGAGGATCTGGCGTTGCGAAGCTGCCAGTATAACTGTCGAAGGTGCGGGCGGCCGCGGGCCCTGCCGGCCGCACAAGGCCATGTCGAGGTCATGGCGGCGCGTCCGCCATCGAAGGGAAACCAAGCCAATGCCGATGCACGACGATGACTCTCCGCGGGCTCTGAGAAGGGCGCTGGCGCAGGCCAGCGGCGTGCTGCTGATCACGCGCGCCGCGCAGGCCGCGCCCAAACCGGCGCCCGGCCAGCCCGGCGCTGCGTCCGACTATGTACCGGCGCTGCCCGATGTCTTCGTCGCGGTGCGCGCGGACGGCGAGGTGCTGGCCTTCAATGGCCACGTCGATCTGGGCACGGGTATCCGCACCGCGCTCGCGCAGATCGTCGCCGAGGAGCTGGACGTGCCGCTCGCTTCGGTCCGCATGGTGCTCGGGCATACCGATGCCACGCCGAACCAGGGCCCGACCATCGCCAGCGCAACGATCCAGATTTCCGCGCAGCCGCTGCGCCGCGCCGCGGCGCAGGCGCGCGCGTTCCTGCTGGCGCGTGCCGCCGAGCGCCTCGGTGTGTCGGCCAACAGCCTGTTCGTCGACGACGGCCGCATTCGGGCCCGTCAGCCGGCCCGACCTGGCAACGATACCCCGGCCGAAACGGGCCTGGACTACGGTGCGCTGCTCGGCGACGATCACGTCGAACTGCCGCTTGCCGACGAGGTCGCGACCAAGCCGGCCAGCGCCTATCGCGTGGTCGGCAGGGCCGCGCCGCGCGTCGATATTCCGGCCAAGGCCACCGGCGCGCTGACCTTCGTCCATGACGTGCGCGTGCCCGGCATGCTGCATGGGCGAGTGATCCGTCCCCCGTATGCGGGGCGCGATGCCGGCGACTTCGTCGGCCGCAGCCTGGTCTCGGTGGATCGGGACTCGATCCGCGACGTGCCGGGCGTGGTCGACGTCGTGACGATCGGCGATTTCGTCGGCGTGGTCGCGCAGCGCGAGGAGCAAGCCATCGAAGCAGCGCGCCGGCTGCGCGTGCATTGGCGCGCCGTGCCGCCGTTGCCGCCGCTGGAGGACCCCGAGCCGGCGCTGCGCGCCAATCCGGCCAAACGGCGCGCGCTGCGCGCGGAGGACCAAGCCGCTGGGGCGCGGAGGCAAGCCGCCGCCACGCTGAAGCGCAGCTATGTGTGGCCTTACCAGATGCATGCATCGATCGGGCCGTCCTGCGGCGTGGCTGAGTGGCGCGACGGCGAGGGCAACGACGGGCGCGGCAGCACGCTGACGGTCTGGTCCGGCACGCAGAATCCGCATGTGCTGCGCATTGACCTGTCGCGCCTGACCGGCCTCGACGAAGGCCGGATCGAGATCGTGCGGATGGAGGCGGCCGGCTGCTATGGCCGCAACTGCGCCGACGATGTCTGCGCCGACGCGGTGCTTCTGTCCCGCGCGGTAGGCCGGCCAGTGCGCGTGCAGCTGTCGCGCGAGCAGGAACATCTGTGGGAGCCGAAGGGCGCCGCACAGCTGATGGACGTGCAGGGCACGCTGGGCGCCGACGGCGCGCTGCTGGGCTACGACTTCGTCAGCCGCTATCCGTCGAATGACGCGCCGACGCTGGCGCTGCTGCTGACCGGCACCGTCGATCCGGCGCCGCGCATGCTGGAAATGGGCGACCGCACCGCGGTACCGCCCTACGACTACGCGCGAACCCGCATCGCCTGCGACGATACGCCGGCCATCGTCCGCGCGGCCTGGCTGCGCGGCGTGTCGGCGCTGCCCAATACCTTCGCGCACGAGTCCTTCATCGACGAACTCGCGCACGAGGCCGGCGCTGACCCGCTGGCCTTCCGGCTGCGCCACCTTCGCGACGAGCGCGCGGCCGAGCTGCTGAGTGCTGTCGCCAACGAAGCGCTGTGGCGCGAGGGGCAGCGCGGTACGCGCGGCACGCCCGATGCCGATGGCAAGCTGCGCGGCCGCGGCATCGCCTATGCCCGCTATATCCACAGCAAGTTTCCCGGCTTTGGCGCGGCCTGGTCGGCGTGGGTCGTCGATCTGGAGGTCGAGCCCGACAGCGGCAGCATCCGCGTGCTGCGCGTGGTGGTCGGCCAGGACACCGGCATGATGGTCAACCCCGACGGCGTCCGCCATCAGGTGCATGGCAATGTGGTGCAGACCCTCAGCCGCGCGCTGAAGGAGCAGGTGCGCTTCAACGCGGACGGCGTGGCAAGCCGCGAATGGGGCAGCTATCCGCTGCTGACGTTCCCGGAGCTGCCGCCGATTTCGGTGGTATTGATGCCGCGCCAGCACGAGGCGCCGCTGGGCGCCGGCGAATCGGCTTCGCTGCCGGGTGCGCCGGCACTGGCCAATGCGCTGTTCGATGCCACCGGCCTGCGGCTGCGCCGGCCGCCCTTCACGCCGGAATCGTTGCGGGCGGCGTTGGCGGAAGCGGCAGCGAACGGAGCATCGTCGTCCCCGCGAATGCGGGGACCCAGTGTCTCTGCTCTTGCCGGTTGAAAGCCGCTGGGTCCTGCCTGCGCGGGAACGACAACCACCGCGTTCGAACCTTACGCCCCCGGCTCCCGCTCGTCGAACTCGCTCATCTTCTTGAGCAGATAGGTGATCGCAACGCGTTCGGCAGGATTCAGGTCGCCGAAGGTCTGCTCGGTGATCTGGTGCGCGAACGGGATGGTCTCGTCGATCAGCGCCAGCCCCGCCGGCGTGACAGTGACCACTACCTTGCGCCGGTCGCTCGGATCGTGCGACACCGCGATCAGCTCGCGCGCCTTCAGCCGCTCGATGATGCCGCGCACCGTGGCCTGGTCGATTGCCGTGGCGCGCACGATCTCGCTGAGCGAGCACGATTGCCGCTCCTTGACCGCGCACAGCACGACGAACTGCGCCGCGGTCAGCTGCGAATCGGGAATGGTCTGCTGGAAAATCGCGACATGCCGCTGATAGGCCCGCCGCAGCAGGTGGCCGACCTGATCGGTGAAATCGTAGGAAGGTACCGGCGTCTTGTTCTTGTTGGATGACGAGGTGGACACTTTGCGTGGCGGCATCGGTGGGAGTGTTGCGCAGAGTATATCGGGCACGGCCTCGCTACGGGGCCTTCGCCGCCGCTTTCCGCCCGGCATCCACAGGCATTTCGTCCCCGTCGCCGAGCAATTTGACCGTGCCCGCACGCGCGCGCAGTATCATGGGGCCTTCTCCACGACGCAGCGCGCCCACACCGTTCCCATGTCAGCCGTCATCCCGGGGCATCTGGCCAAGCCCGATCCCTCGCACATGGTCCGCTTTTACGACGAGGACTCGATCCTTCTCGCGGACGTGCGCGAGTTCGCCGACGAGGCCTTGCGCTGTGGCGGCAGCGCGATCCTGATCGCCACCGAGGAACATCTGGACGCCCTGCTGCCGCTGCTGAGCGGCCTCGGTCCGGGACGGGACGATCGGCCCTGGTACACCGGCAATCTGATCACGCTGCCAGCGCAGGCGACGCTGGACCGCTTCATGGTCGACGGATGGCCGGACGAACAGCGCTTTCTGGCGAGCGTCGGCGAGCTGGTGGCCGCGGAAGCGCGGCGTGCCCCACCGCTGCACGCGTTCGGCGAGATGGTCGCGCTGCTGTGCGAGCAAGGCATGCACGACGCCGCGCTGCGGCTCGAGGAACTGTGGAACGATCTGATCCGGCGCCACGGCTTCAGGCTGCTGTGCGCGTATCCGCATCGGGTGTTCGCCAGCGACGAGCAGGCGCGGCACTTCCGCTGCGTCTGCGACGTCCACACCCACTTCTACGCCACCGCCGCTGGCAAGGCACCGGATATCGCCGACAGCACGCTGCGCGCCGCGGTATGGCAGCAGAAGGCGCTGGCGCTGGAGAACGAGGTCAAGCGGCTGCGCGAGGCCGAATCGACGTTGCGTCGGCGCGAGATCGAGCTGACCGACTTCCTCGACAATGCCGCCGAGGGCGTGCATCGCGTCGCGGCGGACGGCACCATCCTGTGGGCCAACCGGGCCGAACTGGAGATGCTGGGCTATCGCTACGACGAGTATGTGGGACGCCCGATCACCGACTTCCACGTCGATGCGGCGGTGATCGAGGACATTCTGGACAGCCTGAAGGCCGGCGAGACGCTGTACGACCAGCCCGCCCGGCTGCGCTGCAAGGACGGCAGCATCAAACCCGTGCTGATCCATTCGAACGGCTGCTTCGAGGACGGCAAGCTGCGCTATACGCGCTGCTTCACGCGCGACGCCAGCGACCGCGTCGCGCGCGAGCTCGCCGAGCAGCAGCGCGAACGCCTGCTGCGCGAACTGGAGCGCGCCAGCCAGGCCAAGGACGAATTCCTGGCGATGCTGGGGCACGAGCTGCGCAATCCGCTGTCGCCGATCGTGACCGCGCTGCAGCTGATGCGCATGCGCGGTTCCACCGAGACCCAGCGCGAACGGGCCATCATCGAGCGCCAGGTCGATCATCTGGTGCGGCTGATCGACGATCTGCTCGACGTCTCGCGCATCACGCGCGGCAACATCGAACTGAAGATCGAGACGGTTCAACTTGCCGACGTGCTGACCAAGGCCGTCGAGATGGCGAGCCGGCTGCTGGAGCAGCGCAGCCATCGGCTGTCGTTCGAAGTGGACCGCTCGCTGGTCTGGCAAGGCGACCCGGTGCGGCTGGCGCAGGCGGTCGCCAATCTGCTGACCAACGCCGCGCGCTATACCGATATCGGCGGCGAGATCCAGCTGTCGGCACGGCACGATGACGAAGGAAACGAGGTCGGCGCGGGCCGCACGGACGGCACGAATGGCACCAATGGCACCAATAGCACCAGTGGCACCATCGTGATCCAGGTACGCGACAACGGCATCGGCATCGCCGCGGAAATGCTGCCGCATCTGTTCGAGCTGTTCTATCAGGGCCCGCGCAAGATCGACCGCCAGGAGGGCGGGCTCGGCATCGGCCTGGCGCTGGTCAAGAATCTGGTCGAGTTGCACGGCGGCAGCGTGTCGGCCACCAGCGCAGGGCCGGGCCACGGCAGCGAATTCACGATCCGGCTGCCCGCGGCCGCCAGCGCCGAACTGGTCGCCGCGGCGCACCGCGAGGAGCCGGCCGCCGCGGTGGCGCAAGCCGATGCGCGCCGCGTGCTGCTGGTCGACGACAACGTCGATTCGGTGCAGGCGCTGGCGCAGTTGCTGACGGCCTACGGCCATCACGTCGAAGTGGTCTACGACCCAGTCTCGGCGCTGCGCATCGTCGAACGTTTTGCGCCCGACGTCGCGGTGCTCGACATCGGCCTGCCGGTGATGGACGGCTACGAGCTGGTGCGGCGGCTGCGCGAGGCGCTGGGCGACCATCCGTGCCGCTTCGTCGCCCTGACCGGCTACGGGCAGGAAACCGACCGCGATCGCAGCAAGGCTGCCGGCTTCGGCCAGCATCTGGTCAAGCCGGTCAGCCCCGATGGGCTGCTGCGGCTGATCGAGGACGGTGGGCGCTGAGTCCAGCCTGGTCCAGCTGCCGCTATACCGCCAGGTACTCGCGCCGCACCGCGTCGTTGGCGGCCAGCTCCGGCATGGTGCCGTGATAGCGGATGTGGCCGTTCTCCAGCACATAGGCGCGATCGCTGACCAGTTCGGCGAAATGCAGGTTTTGCTCGGACAGCAGAATCGCCATGCCCTCGCGCTTGAGCGCCAGGATCATGTTGGCCATCTGCTCCACGATTACCGGTGCCACGCCTTCGGACGGCTCGTCGAGCAGCACCAGATACGGATTGCCCATCAGCGTGCGCGACACCGTCAGCATCTGCTGCTCGCCGCCGCTCATCTGCCCGCCCGGACGGTTCGGCATCTCGCCGAGATTGGGAAACAGCGAGAACAGCTTCTGCGGCGTCCATTCGACCGCATCGGCACGCGGCGGCTGCCTGCCGATCTCCAGGTTCTCCATCACCGTCAGGTCGGTGAAGATGCGGCGGTCCTCGGGCACGAAGCCCATGCCCATGCGGCTGATCTGGTACGGCTTGGCGCGCGCGAGATCCCGGCCGCGAAAGCGGATGCTGCCGTGCGCGCGATCGAGCAGCCCCATCAGCGCCTTCATCGTGGTCGACTTGCCGGCGCCGTTGCGGCCCATCAGCGCGACCACCTCGCCGCGCCGCACTTCCAGCCCGACGTCGAACAGGATATGCGCGCGGCCATAGAAGGCATTGAGGCCGCTCACTTCCAACAGCGTGTCGGCGCTCATGCCGAGCCCTCCTGCGTCTGTGCCGATCGGTGGTGTCCGGCCCGGCTTTCGAAGGTCTTGCCGGTGCCAAAATACACCTCGCGCACCTTCGCATCGTTGCGGATCGTCTCGCCATCGCCCTCGGCGATCAGCTGGCCGCGCGCCAGCACGATCATCCGGTCCGCATAGGCAAACACGACGTCCATGCTGTGCTCTGTGAACAGCACCGACAGCTGGTGGCGCTCGACCAGCCGCCTCGTCAGCGCCATCAGCGCACGGCGCTCCTCGGGCGCCATGCCGGCGGTCGGCTCGTCCATCAGCAGCAGCCGCGGCCGGTTGGCCAGCGCGATCGCCAGCTCGACGCGCTTGACGTCGCCATAGGCCAGCACGCCGCAGGCGCGCTCGGCCTGGCTGGCCATGCCGACCTGTTCGAGCAGCGCCATCGCCTCGTCGCGATAGTGTCCGCGCACCGGCCGCCACAGCTGGAACAGCTTGCGCTCGCGCGACAGGATCGCCATCTGCACGTTCTCGACCACCGTCATCGAGCCGAAGGTCGCGGCAATCTGGAAGGTCCGTCCAACGCCGAGCCGCCAGATATCGCGCGGCCGCATGCCGGCGATCTCGTGCCCGTCGAAACGGATCGAGCCCTGGTCCGGCTTCAGCTGGCCATTCAGCATGTTGAAGCAGGTCGATTTGCCGGCCCCGTTGGGGCCGAGTAGCGCCAGCAGCTGGCCGGCCGGCAGGTCGAACGACACGTCGCTGACCGCCTTGACGCCGCCGAACGCCTTGCCCAGATGTCTGACTTGCAGCAGCGTCATGCCGGCTCCTTCAGCGAGGGGGATTGCCACGGCGAGGGGGCAGCACCTGGCGCACCAGCGGCCGGCTCGGCCTCGGCAGGCTCCGTCTCGCGCACGAAGCGCTTGCGCAGCGAGCCGACGATGCCGGCCGGGAACAGGATCACCAGCAGCAGCATGGTGGCGCCCAGCAGCGCCCGCCAGTATTCGGTTTCGCGCGCGATGGTGTCGTGCAGCCAGGTAAATACCGAGGCGCCGACCAGCGGCCCGGCCAGCGTCTGCACGCCGCCGAGCAGCACCATCACCAAGCCGTCGACCGAGCGGCCGACGCTGATCGCCTCGGGCGAGATGCTGCCCTTCGAATAGGCGAACAGCACGCCGGCCATGCCGCAGAACAGGCCGGCGATGGCAAACGCCACCCACTGCACGCGCTTGACGTCGATGCCGATCGCCTCCGCGCGCAGCGCCGAATCGCGGCCGGCGCGCATCGCGTAGCCGAACGGTGCAAAGAGGATGCGACGCAGCGCCAGCACGCACAGGCAGCACAGCCCCATGGTGAGGTAGTAGAAGGCGGTCGGCGAGGACAGCCAGCCGGCCGGCCACACGCCGAGCAGACCGTTGCTGCCGCCGGTGAAGCCGTCCCACTGGTAGATCACCGACCAGACGATCTGCGCGAAGGCCAGCGTCAGCATCGCCAGATAGGTGCCGGACAGCCGCACGCAGAACCAGCCGAACACGATCGCGCCGGCGCAGGCCACCAGCGGCGCCAGCAGCAGCGTGCTCTCCATCGGCAGCTGCCACTTGGTCAGCAGCAGCGCGGCCGCATAGGCCCCCAGGCCGAAGTAGGCGGCATGGCCGAACGAATGCAGTCCGCCCGGGCCCATGATGAAGTGCAGGCTGGCGGCGAACAGCACCGCGATCAGGATTTCGACCAGCAGCACCGTCAGGTACGGATAGGTTTGCGCCAGCAGCGGCACCGCCAGCAGCGCCGCGATCGTCAGCGCGCCGGCGAGCTTGACGGCTCTGCCGGGCGCGCGCAGCGGCGCCTCCAGCTCGGCGCCGTTGCGCGAGGGCGCCTGCGGCTTGCCCAGCAGCCCCCATGGGCGCACCACCAGGATCACCGCCATCACCAGGAACTCGACCACCAGCGTCATCCTGGTCAGCGCGATCTCGACGCCGCCGAACGACACCGTGCCGAGCGCGATGCACAGCGCCTTGATTTCGGCGATCAGCAGTGCAGCCAGGAAGGCGCCGGGAATCGAGCCCATGCCGCCGACCACGACGACGACGAAGGCGCTGCCGATGGTCTCCAGATCGAGCGCGAGGTTGGCCGGCACGCGCGGACCCTGCAGTGCGCCCGCCAGGCCCGCGAGAAAGCAGCCGAGTGCGAACACGCCGGTGAACAGCCAGGCCTGATTGATGCCGAGCGCGCCGACCATCTCGCGGTCCTGCGTCGCCGCGCGCAGCCGCGTGCCCCAGCGCGTGCGTGTCAGCAGCAGCCACAGCAGGCCGAGCACCAGCGGGCCGATCGCAATCAGCACCAGATCGTATTGCGGGAAGCGCTGGCCCAGTATTTCCACCGCGCCGCTCAGGCCCGGCGCGCGCGGACCGAACAGATCCTCGGGCCCCCAGACGAACAGCGCCGCATCCTTGATCACCAGCACCAGCGCAAAGGTCGCCAGCAGCTGGAACAGCTCCGGCGCCTGATAGATGCGCCGCAGGATCACGCACTCGACCAGCGCGCCGATCGCGGCGACCAGCAGCGCGGACACCAGCACGCCGCCCCAGAAGCCCGCGGCGGTCTCGCCAATGCGGCTGACCACCGTATAGGACAGGTAGATGCCCAGCATGAAGAACGAGCCGTGCGCGAAATTGACGATGCGCGTGACGCCGAATATCAGCGACAGCCCGGCGGCCACCAGGAACATCGTCGAGGCTTCGGCCAGGCCGTTCAGCAACTGGGCCAGCAAGCTTGTCAGTGTCATGTGTCGACTCCAGCCGGGACGCGCCGGCCTTGTTGCATCCGCCTAGTGCATCGGCCTAGTGCATCCGCCTGATTGCATCTTGCTTATTTCGCCGGCCGCATCGCCTTCACTTCGGCGTCGGTGGGCTGGACCTTGGCGCCGTCGACGTAGACGAACGAGGTCATCACGCCCTTGCCGTCGCGCACGCCGGTGCGCCCGACATAGGCGCCCATCGTCGATTGATGGTCCTGCGGGCGGTAGACGATCTGCCCCATCGGCGTGTCGACGCGCAGGCCCGAGAACGCGGCCGCGAGCTTGTCGCTGTCGGCGGTGCCGGCCTTCTGCAGCCCGGCCGCGATCGACTTGACCGCGGCGTAGCCGACCACCGAGCCGACGCGCGGCGTGTCGTTGAATTTCTTGCGATAGGCCTCGACGAACTTCTTGTTCTCGGGCGTATCGATCGCGTACCACGGATAGCCGGTCACGATCCAGTTCTTCGGCGCCTCGCTGCGCAACGGATCGAGGTATTCCGGCTCGCCGGTCAGCAGCGACACCACCTCGCGGCCCTCGAACAGGCCGCGCGTATTGCCTTCGCGCACGAACTTGCCGAGGTCGGCGGCGAACAGCACGTTGAAGATCGCATCGGGCTTGGCGTCCGCCAGCGCCTGCACCACCGAGCCGGCGTCGACCTTGCCCAGCGGCGGCGCCTGCTCGGCGACGAACTCGACATCGGGCTGGGCCTGCTTCAGCAGCTTCTTGAAAGTGGCGACCGCCGACTGGCCGTACTCGTAGTTGGGATAGACGATGGCCCAGCGCTTCTTCTTCAGCTTGGCCGCCTCGGGCACCAGCATCGCGACCTGCATATAGGTCGACGGACGCAGCCGGTAGGTGTACTGGTTGCCGTTCTGCCAGACGATCTTGTCCGTCAGCGGCTCGGCGGCCAGGAAGAACACGCGCCGCTGCTTGGCATAGTCGGTCAAGGCGAGGCCGGTATTCGACAGGAAGCCGCCGAACAGCAGCGCGACGCGCTCGCGCGCCACCAGTTCTTCCGCGACCCGCACCGAGTCTCCCGGGTTACCGTTATCGTCGCGCGAGACCACTTCCAGCTTCTTGCCGAGCACGCCTCCCGCCGCATTGACCTCCTCGACCGCCATCTCCCAGCCGCGCTTGTACGGCTCGAGGAACGCCGGCTGTGCCTTGTAGCTGTTGATCTCGCCGATCTTGATGGTGTTCTGCGCCAGCGCCGCGGCGCTGCCGAGCAGCGCCGACACGGTGACTGCCACGGCGGCGGTGGCGCGGCGCAGTCGTCGTTGGGGGCGGATTCGGTTGGGCATCGTTCTTCCTTTGCTGAAGCGGGTCGCCGGTAGGCGGGATGGACGTTGGATCGACGGTGAAACGGACGTTGCAACAGCGTGGCACGCCGGCTCCCGGCCGGCACAGCGCTGGTGCGGCACGCCCGCCCGGGCGGTGCGCCGCGCACTGTTTTCATTCAGGATTCACTACATCAACTGCGGCGGACCGGTTGACGCAAGGAACGGGCCAGCCGCAGACTCCGCCAATTCGTACAAGCATGCCACGTCAATCGGCTTCGCGCCCGCCGGCCGGCAGTGCGCTGGCAGACGGATCCACCCGGCGGCGCCGTTGATGTAGTGTTTACCGAATGGACGTTCAGTATGTACTACATCAAGGCAAGTGGAAATCAGGGTGTTCACGGGAATGGCACCGGCTGGAGCGAGGCTGGCCCGCCGGAAAACAGCGCGGTGAATTAAGTCCTCCGCGAAAAGCCGGAGGGCATCAGCCGCGCGCTCGCAGCAGATCGACATAGGCCGTCGGCACCAGCTGGCCGGCATCGACGCCCAGCTTGCCAAGCAGCGCATGCGCCTCGGCCACGCCCTGCTCGGCCGCTTCGCCGTCGCGCAGCACCACCTCCAGTTCGAGGAAGTCGCCCAGTCCCTCGACCCGGTCCAGATGCACACGGGTGCGGCCGACCAGGTACAGGATGCGGGCCTTGCGCACGCGTCCGGCCTCACCGTAGGCGGCCGCCAGCGCGGCGCGCAGCCGGTCCGGCTCGGCGGTCGGCACGATCTGGTAGTGGCTTGGCTTGGGACCGCTGTCGTCGGCGCGACGGTAGAAGATCAGCTCGCCGCGGCCCGAGGGGAACGCGCGCAGCTTGAGACGGCCGTTGCCGCAATGGAAGAAGGTGTCGTCCTGCTGCAGCAGTTCGGGACCGTGGTCGGCCAGTTCGGCCGCGAGGGGCGCCAGGGCGTCGCGGTCGTCGACGCGGGCCTTGATTTCGATATTGGTCGGCATGGGGCGACGATGGTAGCACGCGTGCCCGCGCGCCCCCGCCGCATGCCGTCAGGCCCTTATCCTCCTTATCCTGTTACCACCTGCTGTTCGATGGCGAACGCCAGCGCGTCCTCCAGCCGGTCGTTGCCCCAGAACATCTGCTCGCCGACGAAGAAGGTCGGCGCGCCGAAGACGCCGCGGTGCAGGGCCCGGTCGGTCTGCGCGCGCAGCGCCTCCTTGTTCTGCCGCAGCACCGCGGCGGACAGCAGCGCGTCGGCCGGCAGGCCGAGTTCGGCCAGCGCCTCGCCGACCGCCTCCGCGTTGTCGATATCGCGGTCCTCGGCGAAGTTCATCCGCATGATGCGGCGGCAATAGGCCCCGATCCACGGTTCGCCGGCACCCAGCAGCGCCACGCGCATCGGCAGCAGCGCGCGGCGCGGGAACTGGCTCGGCTGCCGCCATGGCAGGCCGTATTTGGCGCACTGGCGGGCGATATCGATCATCGCGTAGGCGCCCTTGGCGCGCTGCACCACGAACGGCGAGCCCTGCCAGCCCAGGGCGGAGAACACCGGGCCGAGCAGAAACGGCTTCCACGCCAGCGTGACGCCGTGCCGGGCCGCCAGCGGCTCGATCCGCATCGCGCTCAGGTAGCTGTAGTTGCTGCCGAACTCGAACCAGAACTCCAGCGTGGGCGGGGGTGCGGCGGACATCGTCTCTCCTCGTTGGCTGCAACGACGCCACGATGATCGCCCACGGATCCGGCGGCGCTCAAGCGCGGCCTCGGCATGGCAAGCATGCCCAGTTGGCATGCGGCACCGCACAGGGAGCACCCAGACTGTGACACGCTCGCCGCACCAGGTGTCGTCCCTTTCCTACAGGCAATTCAGTCCCGGGCCGAATCGACGGCGCCTCGAGCGGACCTAAGCTGGACGCATCAGGCGGCAACCACGCCGCTCAGGAGATCATCATGTGGAAGCTGATAGCAACGCTCGTTGCGGCGGGCGCGATGACCATCTCGATGCAGGGCTGTACGCTGGGCGGCGCGGTTGCCGGCGGCGCGGTCGGCCACGAAGTCACTGACGGCAGCCCGTGGGGCACGATCGGCGGGGCGGCGGTTGGCGGCTATATCGGTCACGAGCTCGGCAAGGACTGACGGCGGTTCGTTATTTCCCCGCATGCGGGAATCCAGCGTCTTTCGGAACCACTGGGTCCCCGCGTTCGCGGGGACGACGGCATCTGCCAGTCAGGTCGGAATTCCCTCAATAGCGCGGCCGTTCCGCGCTGCGCGCCACCACGGCATTGCCGGCGATCAGCTCGCCGAGCAGTGCCAGCGAGGCGCGGCCGCTGGTGCGGTACGGATCGAACTCCGCCCGCGGGAAGTATTTCAGCAGCGTGGCGGTATTGATGCGGCAGGTGTCGACCAGCCCCATCGCCCAGCCGGCAAATTGCCGCTCCCCGATTTCTTCGTAGTGCAGCAGCACGACGTCCTCGTGCCGCGGGTCCTTTGCGATCCGGTGATAGAGGGCCGATACCTCGGCGCGCGCGCCTTCCAGCGCCTGCAGGAACACGCCGTTGCCGTAGCACAGCACGCCGGTGATGCCTTGCGGCGGATTGCGCTCGATGCTGGTGGCGACGATGGTGTCGACCAGATCCTCGCCGGCGGGCTGGCGGGCGCGGCTCGCGTAAAGCAGACGAACTAGCATGGTGGCCTCCTTCAGCCGCGGTTCAGATTGAGCAGGGTCAGGAATTCGCGGCGCAGGCTGTCGTTCTTCAGGAAGGAGCCGCGCATCACGCTGTTGGTCATCTTGGCGTCGGTATCGCGCACGCCGCGCCAGTGCATGCAGAAGTGCTCGGCCTCCATCACGATGGCCAGGCCGTCCGGATTCATCTTCTGCTGCAGCAGGTCCGCCATCTGGCTGACCGCCTCTTCCTGGATCTGCGGACGGCACATGATCCATTCGGCCAGCCGCGCATACTTGGACAGGCCGATCAGGTTCGAATGCTGGTTGGGCATGACGCCGACCCACAGCTTGCCGATGATCGGGCACAGATGGTGCGAACACGCGCTGCGCACGCGGATCGGGCCGACGATCATCAGTTCGCTGAGCTGCTCGACATTCGGGAATTCCGTCACGCTCGGCGCATGCACATAGCGGCCGGCGAAGATTTCCTTCAGGTACATCTTGGCGACGCGGCGCGCGGTTTCCTGCGTGTTGTGATCGTTGTCGATATCGATCACGAGGCTGCGCAGCACGTCGGCCAGCCGGTTTTCGACCTCCTTCGACAATTGGTCGAGTTCGCCGGGCTCGATGAAGCGCGAGATATTGTCGTTGGCGTGAAAGCGCTGGCGCGCGGCGATCAGCCGCGCGCGGATGCGCTCCGACACCGGCTGCTCGACGACGTGGCCGCGCGAGTCGGCCGTGCTGGGCGTCGAGAGGTCGGCCCCTTGCCGTTTCGGAGCGGAATCGCTGTTGGTCATGCCGTTTCCCGAGTTGAAGGACATTGGCCCGACTATAGGGGGACGGCACAGCGTCGGCAAGCGAGTCGCCTCAGCGACACTCGCTGCAAGAAAATGTGACGAGTGCTACATTAGCGGGACGATTCTTGCTGCATTGTTCCGCCTTTCCCGTTCACCCGTCCTCACGGTGACCGTACGCCCATGGAGCGCCGCATGAGCCCGTCCCGTATTGCCCTCCCGCGCCGTGTTCTTCCCATCGCGCTCGCCGCCGCGCTGGCGTGCGCCGCGCTGGCCGGCGCGCCAGCCCACGCGCAAGGCGTGCCCGCGCAGCAGCAGAGCCAGGTGCCCGGCTATTACCGGATGATGCTCGGGGAGTTCGAGATCACCGCGCTGTACGACGGCTATATCGATCTGGACCCCAAGCTGCTGCGCAACACCAGCGCCCGCGAGGTGCAAACCCTGCTGGCGCGCATGTTCGTGGAGTCGACCCCTGGCGTGCAGACCGCGGTCAACGGATTCCTGATCCACACCGGCAAGAACCTGGTGCTGATCGACACCGGCGCCGGCACGTGCTTCGGCCCCGCGCTCGGCAAGATCGCTGACAACGTTCGCGCGGCCGGCTACGACCCGATGCAGGTCGACACGGTGCTGCTGACCCATCTGCACGGCGACCACGCCTGCGGCCTGGCGGTCGACGGCAAGCCGGTGTTCCCGACGGCCACCGTCTACGCGTCGCAGATCGACGCCGACTACTGGCTGTCGCAGGAGATCGCCGACAAGGCGCCGGCCGATGCCCAGCCCTTCTTCAAGCTGGCGCGCGATTCGGTCGCCCCCTATCAGGCGGGTGGGCGCTTCCGTACCTTCAAGGCCGGCGACGAACTGTTGCCGGGCATCGCCGCGGTGGCCGCGTATGGCCACACTCCCGGCCATACCGGTTATCTGGTGCGCTCGGAGAAGAACGGCAAGGCGCAGAACCTGCTGGTCTGGGGCGACATCGTGCACAGCCATGCGGTCCAGTTCCGCCGGCCGGACGTGGCGATCGAGTTCGACGTGGACAGCCGCGCGGCGGTGCGCACGCGCAAACGCCTGTTCAACGACGCCGCGCGCAACAAGCTGTGGGTCGCGGGCATGCACCTGCCCTTCCCCGGCATCGGCCATGTGCGGGCCGACGGCAACGGCTATACCTGGGTGCCGGTCGAGTTCGGTCCGATCCGCCCGGACCGCTGAGCGCCGCGAGTCCGCGCCACTACTGGGCCGCTGCTGGGGCCGCTGCTGGGCCGCGATTGGCCCACTACCCCCGCCGCTGGTCGCGCCGCATCACGGCATCGCACATCGCCTGCAGGCGCGCCGCCATGTCCCGCGAGGGCGCCGACGGTTCCGGCCTGACATGCAGGCTCAGCTCGACCGGCGGCACCGCGCCGATCAGCGCCGGTTCGTCGAGCACCCGATGCGCGCGCGTGACCACGCGACGCGGCAACAGGCTGATGCCCAGGCCGTCCGCCACCGCCGAGCTCAGGCTCGCGAGACTGGCGCTGACGAAGCCGATGCGCCAGCGCCGGCCGCTCGCCTCCAGCGCATGCGTCATCTCGCCGCGATACAGCGCGCCGCCGGGAAAGACGGCCAGCGGCACCGGATCGCGCTCGAACGCAGGGCGCCGCCGGCTGTCGATCCAGCACAGCGGCTCGGGCCAGTTCGCCAGCCCTGCCGCGCTGCCCTCGCGCTGCTTGATCAGCGCCAGGTCGAAATCGCCCTCCTGGAAGCCCTGCCACAGTTCGTGGCTCAGGCCGCTGGTGACCTCGAGCCGCACGCCGGACCACGCGTCGGCGAAAGCGGCCAGCACCGGCGTCAGCGTCTGCGCCGCGAAGTCTTCCGGCACGCCGAGCCGGATTTCGCCCTGCACCGCGCTGTCGCGGATTACCGCGACAGCCTCGCCCGACAGCTGCAGGATCCGCCGCGCATAGCCGAGCAGGCGTTCGCCTTCCGGGGTCGGCGTGACATAGCGGCCGCCCCTGTCCAGCAGCACGCAGCCGCATTGCTCCTCGAGCCGGCGCAATTGCTGGCTCACGGTCGACTGGGTCAGGTGGACGCGCTCGGCCGCGCGGGTAAAGCTGCCGCTGTCGGCCACGGCAACGAAGCTGCGCAGCAGTTGCGGATCGAGGATGTCGTTCAAAGGTGTCGTGGACGCGGGCAACAGCGCGTTATTTGATTTCTCACTGCAGCGCATTCCATCATTTAATTTCCCAATTGCCAAGCGCGCGCGTACAGTCTGCTCCTCTACCCGCAGGCTCTTTTTCGCGAGGCAATCCCATGTCCACCCACGAATCCCTGTTGCGCGAGGCCGTGCATCTGGCGCAGGCCAACCGCGCGCGCGGCGGCCGGCCCTTCGGCGCCGTGCTGGCGCGCGACGGCCAGCTGATCGCCACCGGCGTCAACGGCATCGTCCACAGCCACGATCCGACCAGCCATGCCGAGATGGAGGCGATCCGCGCCGCCAGTCGGCGCTTGCAAAGCCCTGACCTGCGCGGCTGCGCCGTCTATGCCAGCGGCCATCCGTGCCCGATGTGCCTGGCGGCGCTGGTGATCAGCGGCGTGCAGGAGGTCTACTACGCCTTCGACAACAACGACGCGGCGCCGTATGGCCTGTCCAGCGAGGCCACCTACCAGGCGCTGCGGCTGACGCTCGATCCGGCGCCGCTGCCGCTGATCCGGCTCGATGTGGGAATCAGCGCCGATGCCGTCTATGGCCGTTGATCTCCATGGCAGTTGAAGTCTCTGCCGGCCGGCCGCGCATCGGCGCACCCGGCTGGGCGCTGGCCGCGATCGTGCTGGCCGGCCTGAACCTGCGTCCCTTCCTGACCGGCGTTGGCCCTCTGGCGCCCGTGATCCGCGCCAGCACCGGCATGGACTACCGCGGCATGGCGTGGCTGACGCTGCTGCCGATGGTGCTGATCGGCGTCGGCGCCTGCCTCGCCCCGGCGATGCGCCGATGGCTGGGCGAACGGCGCGCGGTGCTGCTCGCGCTGGCGCTGGTCGGTATCGGCTCGCTGTTGCGGCTCGCGTGGCCCGGCGGCACGGCGCTGATCGCGACCGCGGCACTGTGCGGCCTTGGGACGGCCGCCGCGCAGGCGGCGCTGCCCGCCATCGTCAAGCGGCAGTTTCCTGCGCGGATGGCGATGGTGATGGGTCTCTATTCGGCCGCGTTGATGGCGGGCGGCGCGCTCGGCGCGCAGCTGACCCCATGGATCGCCGGCCTGAGCGGCAGCTGGCATGCGGGGCTGGCGGTGTGGGCGCTGCCGGCATGGGCGGGGTGGCTGCTGGCGTGGCGCGCGCTGCCGCGGGATGCGGCCGTCGCATCAGCGGCTCTTGCCGGCGACGTCGCCGACGCAAACGCCAGAGCCGAAGCGAAAGCCAACGCGAATGCCAGCCGCCCCACCACGATTCCGGTGCTGCGCCTGCTCGGACGCCCACGCACCTGGCTGCTGATGGCTTCGTTCGGCGTGATGAACGGCGGCTATGCCTCGCTGATCGCGTGGCTCGCCGCCTATTACCAGGAGCGCGGCTGGAGCGGCCCCGCCTCCGGCGGCCTGATCGCGGTGATGTCGGTCGCGCAAGCCGTTGCGGCGTTGCTGCTTCCGACGCTGGCGGCCCGCAGCCCGGACCGCCGCGCATGGCTGGCGCTGGCGCTCGCCCTGCAGGCAATCGGCTTCGCCGGCCTGGCCGGTTGGCCGGACCTCGCGCCGCTTGCATGGGCGGTGATCGGCGGCGCCGGTCTCGGCGGCTGCTTCTCGCTCTATCTGGTGGTCGCGCTGGACCACCTGCCCCGCCCCGAGGACGCCGCCGCGCTCGGCGCATTGATGCAGGGCGGCGGCTTCCTGCTGGCCGGCTGCGCCCCGTGGCTGGCGGCGGTGCTGCACGACGCCACCGGCAGCTTCGCCGCGGCCTGGTGGTACCACCTCGCCGCGGTGGTGCTGGTGATGCTCGCCACCACGCGCTTCGATCCGCGCCGGTATCTGGCCGCGATGCCGAGCCGGGCCTGATGGTCTTGCTCGGCGAAGGGGAAGGCCTCGGTCTTCGCCTCGCCATGCACTTTTCCTCCCGTCGACTTTGCGCGTCACGGTCTCGATCGGCCTCGATTTACGGATCTCACATCCCGACCATCCAGACATGCATGCGTCATCCCCAACCTCTAGTGGCGTACCAATTTCTGCGTACTGTGGCCGCGATGCTGACGCCGTCCGTACCCGTTTCTGCGTAGGCCAACGGTCTCTGCCGATCGTCTGTTGATCCACAGCTCTCGCTGATCAGCACGCGCTCTCCCTGGCGCAATCGCTGTTCGCTGCCCGCATTCATTTCCGATGTAACGCCGCATTACGTGCGGAATGCGGCGCGCCATGCGCCGCGCCGTTTCCGCACGTCCTCATCCCGCCAAAAAAGCCTTGCCGCGCAAGGAGATACGCCGATCGGCACGTTTGACCGGTGAGGTCATGGCCGTCCGATTGCGCTGTGAGAGGGCCTTACAAGTGCAACGGCCGCCGCGGCGTGCGCGCCGCTACATTGCAGCCATGTTCAACGCGCCCCGACAAGGAGCCAAAGATGAAACGAACCAAACGAACGCTGTCGATTCTCGTGCTGCTGTCCGCCACCGCCGCCATGCTGTCCGCCTGCATCGTCGTGCCGCATGGACACGGACACGGGCATCACCATCGCCATCACCGTTATTGATTGAAATGCGGTCGCGCCGACCGGCCGGACCGCATCAGAGCAAACCCAAGCTTGTTCCCCGAAGCAGGAGTACCCGATGACCCGCCCCTTGATTCTCGCGCTCGCCACCCTCGCCGCCGGCTCGGCCTTCGGCTTCGTCACGCCGGCCCAGGCGCACGACGGCCCTCGCTACGATCGCGACCACGGCTACCGCCGCGTTGCGCCGCCACCTCCGCGCTACGAAGCGCCACGAGCCGCACGCCGCGGACAGGTGTGGGTGCCGGGCTACTGGCGCGCGGCCGGTCCGCGCTATGTGTGGCAACCGGGCCATTGGGAACGCGCCCGCCCCGGCTACCGCTATGTGCCCGAGCGCTGGGTGCGCGGGCCGCATGGGTGGGTGATGCGGCCGGGGCACTGGGTGCGGTGAATCCCGCCACCGTCCCTGCGAAGGCGGGGGTCCAGCCACGTTGAGCCACTGGCCGCTCGCTTTCGCCCCGGCGCCAGAACCGCCTGCATCCGCTCACGTCACCTCACCGAGGGCCGGCCATTGCGCCGGCCCTTTTGTCATCGCTGCGCCACCTGCGGCGCCAATCGGTGACCGTCGACCTCTGTTGCCTAGCAAACATTGCTGCAGCACAGCGGTCGATACACTTGCCCTGACGGTTTCACCCAATCGCATCGGCACGCGCGCAGCGGCCGATTGGAGGTGTCATGGCAAGCGAGAATCGAATCGTACCGGTGGTGCTGTGCGGCGGCACCGGTTCGAGGTTATGGCCGCTGTCGCGCGACGGCCATCCGAAGCAGTTCCTGCGTCTGCTTGGCGAACATACCCTGCTGCAGGACACGCTGCTGCGCGTGCGCGGCATCGACGGCGTCGGCGCGCCGATCCTGGTCAGCAATGAAGCGCATCGCTTCGTCGTCGCCGAACAGGCGCGCGAGATCGGCTGCGAACCGGCGGCGATCCTGCTCGAGCCGCATGCGCGCAACACCGCGCCGGCCGCCGCGGTCGCCGCGCTCAAGGCTCAGGCCGGCGGCGACGATCCGATCCTGCTGGTGCTGCCGTCGGACCATCTGGTGCGCGACCACGCCGCCTTCGCGCGTTCCGTGACGGCGGCCAGCGCAGGCGCGGCCGCCGGTGCGATCGCCACGCTGGGCGTGGTGCCGACCTTTCCCGCGACCGGCTATGGCTATATCAAGGCGGTACCGACCAATGACACCGGCCTGTTGACGGTCAAGCGCTTCGTCGAGAAGCCTTCGCTGGAGCAGGCGACCGACTTTCTCGGCGAGGGCAACTGCTATTGGAACAGCGGCATGTTCCTGTTCCGCGCGTCGGTCTATCTCGACGCGCTGCGGCAGTTCGCGCCCGAGATCCTGCGCGCCGCCGAACAGGCCGTGGCGCGCGGCAAATCCGATCTGGACTTCTGCCGGCTCGATGCCGATGCGTTCGGCGCGTGCCCGTCCGATTCGATCGACTACGCGGTGATGGAGCATCTGCGCGACGGGCGCATGGCGCCGCTGGCGGCCGACTGGAGCGATATCGGCTCGTGGGACGCGGTCTGGAAGGCGGCCGACAAGTCCGAAGGCAACAACGCGGCGGTCGGCAATGTGGTCACGCACGGCGCGCGCGATTGCCTGGTCCATGCCTCGCACCGGATGGTGGCGGTGGCGGGACTGGAGAACGTGATCGTGGTGGAAACGCCCGACGTCGTGCTGGTCGTCCACAAGGACCATGCGCAGGACGTCAAGCAACTGGTCGAAGCGCTGCGCGCACAGGGGCGTCCCGAGGCCACGCAGCATCGGCAGGTTTACCGGCCCTGGGGGTCGTACGACAGCGTCGACCACGGCCAGCGCTATCAGGTCAAACGCATCAGCGTCAAACCCGGCGCCAAGCTGTCGCTGCAGAAGCATCACCACCGCGCCGAGCACTGGGTGGTGGTGTCCGGCACCGCGCGGGTGCGCCGCGGCGACGTCGAATTCCTGCTGACCGAGGATCAGTCCACCTATATCCCGATCGGCGAAACCCACAGTCTCGAAAATCCCGGACGGATCCCGCTCGAACTGATCGAGATCCAGTCCGGCTCGTACCTTGGCGAAGACGACATCATCAGGATGGCAGATATTTATGGGCGCACTTGACCTGCAACCGCTCGGCCCGCTGGCGGCCGGCGATCTCGAACTCCAGCCGCGGCAGCACGACGAGGCGACGGCCGGCGGCGGCTCGCGCCGCAAGCGGGCGCTGATCACCGGCATTACCGGACAGGACGGCGCCTATCTGTGCGAACTGCTGCTGGCCAAGGGCTACGAGGTCCATGGCATCAAGCGGCGCAGCTCGCTGTTCAATACGGAGCGGATCGACCATCTGTACCAGGACCCGCAGGCCCCGGACCGCCGCCTGATCCTGCATCACGGCGACATGACCGATACCGCCAGCATGGTGCGCGTGGTGCAGCAATCGCAGCCGGACGAGATCTACAACCTGGCCGCGCAGAGCCATGTGCAGGTGTCGTTCGAAGAGCCCGAATACACCGCGAATACCGATGCGCTGGGCACGCTGCGGTTGCTGGAGGCGATCCGCATCCTCGGCCTGGAAAAGACCACCCGCTTCTACCAGGCCTCGACGTCCGAGCTGTACGGCCTGGTGCAGGAGATTCCGCAAAAGGAAACGACGCCGTTCTATCCGCGCAGCCCATATGCGGCCGCCAAGCTCTACGCGTACTGGATCACGGTCAACTACCGCGAGGCGTATGGGATGTACGCCTGCAACGGCATCCTGTTCAACCACGAGAGCCCGCTGCGCGGCGAGACCTTCGTGACGCGCAAGATCACGCGCGCCATCGCGCGGATCGCGCTTGGGCTGCAGGACACGCTGCATCTGGGCAACCTGTCGTCGCTGCGGGACTGGGGCCATGCGCGCGACTACGTGCAGATGCAATGGATGATGCTGCAGCAGGAGCAGGCCGAGGACTTCGTCATCGCCACCGGCGAGCAGCACAGCGTGCGCGAGTTCGTGCAGCGCGCCGCCGCCGAGCTAGGCATCACGGTGCGCTTCGAGGGCAGCGGCGTCGACGAGATCGGCGTGATCGCCGCGATCGACAACAGCCGCCAGCAACTGGCGCCGGGGCGCAAGGTCGGCGATGTGATCGTGCGGGTCGATCCGCGCTACTTCCGCCCGACCGAGGTCGACACGCTGCTCGGCGATCCGAGCCGGGCCCGCGAGCGGCTGGGCTGGTCGCCGACCACCAGCTTCGACGAACTGGTGCGCGAGATGATCGGCGCCGACTACGCGGCGGCGCGGCGCGATGCGCTGTGCAAGCTGGCGGGCTTCCGCGCCTACGACCATCACGAATGATGCGGTGGACACGAGTTTGAACGCATAAGCGCATGGCATGACGGCCCGGGCCTGCCACGGCAGCCGGGCCGCAAACGGAAGAGGCGAGCGTGGAGCGGATATTGCGCGGAATCGGCGCGAACGCGCTGGGCCAGGCGGTCACCATCGTGACCCAGCTGCTCAGCGTGCCGATGTTCCTGGCGGCATGGGGTCCGGAGCGCTATGGCACCTGGCTGATGGTGATCGCGGTGCCGGTCTATCTGGGGCTGGCCGACCTGGGCTTCACCGGCGTGGCGGTCAACCGCATCAACATGAGCATCGCCGCCGGCAACCAGCGCGCCGCGGTGGTCTGCTACCAGTCGGCGCTGGTGCTGCTGCTGGCGATCGGTGCCGTGCTGGCGGGCCTGTCGATGCTGCTGGGCGCGGCGTTCGGCAACGCGATCCAGGGCTGGACCGGCCTGGCCGGCGGCGCCGCGGTGCTGGCGATGCTGATGATCGCGATCCAGGTCTCGACCTATATGCTGGCGTTGCTGTCGCACGGCGTGTTCTGGAGCGCGGGCCGCTACGCCGAGGCCACGATGTGGTTCAACCTGTTCCGGCTGCTCGAGTTCGGCGCGCTGGCGGCCGGCGTGCTGCTGTTCGACGGCGGCTTCCTGCTGCTGCTGACGCTGCTGGCGATCGTCCGCGTGCTGCTGGTGGTCGTCATGTATCGCCGCATGATGGCGTTCGCCCCGTGGGCGCGCGCCGGCGTGTCGGCCTTCTCGCGCGCCGAGGTGCGCGAGATGCTGCTGCCGGCGCTGGCGCTCAATGCCTTCCCGATCGGCAATGCACTCAATATGCAGGGGATGGTGCTGTGCGCGGGCTTTGTGTTCGGGCCGGCCTTCGTGGCGTACTTCAGCGCGATGCGCACGCTGTCGCGCATCCCCTACCAGCTCGGGCAGCTGATCAGCCAGGCGCTGTCGCCGGAGATCGGCCGGCTCTATGGCCAGCGCAACGCCACCGCGCTGCGCGCGTTGTTCCGCCACGCGCTGACCGCGTCGGTCGGCCTTGCCACCGCCTGCGGCATCTTCCTGTACGTCGCCGGCGAATGGATCTGCCAGCTGTGGACGCACGGCAAGATCGCGCCGATCCATCCGGATTACAGCTGGCTGCTGGCCGCCGCGGTGGTCAATTCGCTGTGGCACACGGCCTCGGTGATGGTCACCTCGACCAACAACCATGCGCGGCTGTCGCTGGTTTACCTGGGCGCCAATGTCGCGGGCCTGCTGATCGCGGTGGTCGGCGGCAAGCTGTTCGGGCAGCCGGCGGTGTCGTTCGGCGTGCTGGCCACCGAGCTGCTGATCCTGCTGGTGCTGCTGCCGCAGATCCATGGATTCGCACGGCATGGGTTGGCGGGGGCGTTGGTGAAGCCGTGACATGCCGGCCGTGAATGCCGGCCGTGACATGCGGCCGTGCGACGCGTCATTCCCGCGCGCGCATGCGGGAAGCGGGTGTCTTCCGAAGTCGCTGGATCCCTGCCTTCGCGGGGACGACGTCGGGCCGCTTCGCACGCCGTGCGGCCTCAGACGATATACCCTTCCTCGCGGCGGAAATACGCCAGGTCCTCCGGCAGTTCCTGCACCGCCTTGGCGGGGCAGCCGCCGTACAGCATGTGCGGCGCCGCCATGCTGCGGTTCAGCACCGCGCCGGCGGCCAGCACGCTGTAGTCGGGCAGCGCCGCGCCGGGCAGCAGGATCGAGCCGGTGCCGACGAAGCAGTAGGCGCCGATCGTCACCGGCGCGCAGCGCTGGCGCGATTCGCGGATCGACACGCTATGCGTCAGGATCTGGCTGCGATAGCCGGCCACCGTCGAATAGGCACCGACCGTGATCGTATCGGTGCAATCGAGGATATGGCGCGAGGTGATCGCGGCATGCCGCCCGATCACCAGCGCCGGATCGCGGTCGGCAGCGTCGCGAAAGTGCGGCGAGTCGGTCAGACCCTGCGGGAATCCCGACACCCAGTTCAGGCTGCCGAGAATCGCATGCTCGCCCAGGCTCAGCCGGCGGATACCCTTGACCAGCGTCAGATGGGCGATATGCGAGTGCGGCCCCATCTCGAGCTCGTCGCACAGCACCAGCGACCAGCCGATGCGCGCGCTCGGGTCGATGCGGGCACCGCAGAAGCGGTTCAGCAGCCGCCGCCGCAGCGGCCACGGCAGGCCGATCGAGACGGCCGCCAGCACTTTCCGGATCATGACTGCCTCCCGAACACGGGGCCGCGCACCACCCGTTCATAGGTCGCGCGCGGATTGGCCAGATGCTTGGTCACGCGATACCAGGCCGATGCCAGGTCATCGTAGCGGCGCCGATCGCGCCCAAGAATCTTGCGGAACATGCGCTGCTCGAACTGCCGGTGCGCCTCGGCGAGCCTGGCCGAGCCGGTGATCGACTCGGCGTAGACGCGGTAGCAGCTCAGGAAGTCCGGCACATTGCGGAAGGTCGCTCCGGCCAGCGCCATGTCGACCACCAGTTCGCCGTCCCAGTTCGAGCGGTTCTCGACGTTGAAGCCGCCGACCGCGCGATAGGTCTCGGCGCGGAAGAACGTCGACGGCTGGATCGCGATGCTGGCGCCATAGGCCGCGCGGCGCAGGCCGAAGCGGTCGGAGTACACCCGCCGCACCAGCGCGCCCTCGCCGTCGATCACGTAGCCGTTGCCGCAGATCACGTCGGCGGACGGATAGCGGCGGAAATACGCGGCCACCTTGGCGAACGCCTCGGGCAGGAACAGGTCGTCGGAGTTCAGGTAGCAGAAGATCTCGCCGGTCGCCGCGGCGAAGCCCTTGTTCAGTCCGTCGGCGGGGCCGTTGTCCGGCTCGAGGATGCAACGGTCGATCGAGCCCGCATGGCGCGCGATGATGTCGCGGCTGCCGTCGGTCGAGCCCGGGTCCACCACGATGTATTCGAGCTCGCAGCCGCGCTGGCCGGTGACCGAGCGGATCGCCTGCTCGAGATAGCGCGCCTGGTTGAACGAGACCGTGACCACGCTGAATTTCATCGCACGCTCCGCAGCTGGCGATAGCGGGAGGCATGGTGCCAGGCGAACAGCATGCCGAGGAACATCGCGGACTCCCAGCGGTGGTCCGCAGAGAACGGCGAGAAGAACACGTCCCAGACGAACTGCGCGGTGCCGACATAGAAGAAGATCGGCATCGTCGGCATATTGCGCACGAACAACCACAGCGTGCGCGCCAGCATGCAGATCCAGTAGAGCCCGCCGACGATGCCGCTCCAGATCAGCGCGCCCATCAGGAACGAGTGCGCGGGAATCAGCGTGTCGTCGGTAACGACGATCTTGTCGTCGAGCGCCGCGCCCATCTGGTAGACCATCACGCTGTAGGCGTCCTGGTAGCCGTTGCGGTCGACCGCCCACGAACCGTGGCCGAGCAGCGGCGCATCGAGGAAGGCGCGTACCGAGATCAGGATCTCGGAGCGGCCGCCGAACAGGATGCCGAGGTCGCTGGTGGCCTGCACCGTGTATTTGTGCGCCGCTTCGGGCGTCAGGAAACCGAACTCGCCGGCGTGCGCGAAGATCATCGAGAACAGCGCGTTCAGCGAGGCGATCACCAGCACCAGCACGCCGAACAGCAGCGGAATGCCGCCGCGCGTATTGGTCAGGCTGCGTATCCATGCGACTACTGAGGTGCGGCGCAGCAGGTAGATCGCCAATGCCAGCAGCGGCAGGCCGGCGGCGCTGCGGAAGTCGAACACCGCCGATACCGCGCAATAGGCAATGATGCACAGCGCGATGCGCAGCGCGCCGGCACGCGCCATCGACAGATAGCACAGCAGCAGCATCAGCACCGGCATCGCATAGCCCCATTTCCAGGGGTTGAACAGCATCTCTTCGCTGGGTGCGCGGCTGAGGTTGACGATTTCGCTGAGCGCGGCGCCGATCAGGAAGTACCAGATCCGCTTCGAGCTGCCCTGGCTGAAGTGGGTGCCGATGGCGAACACCGTCAGGAAGAACACGCCGGGCGCCAGCACGCCCTTGATCGACGAGTTCAGCGGCGTACCATTGGACAGGTCCGACAGCGCCTGCGCGAAGGCCCACATCAGCGTCAGGCCGAGGAAGGAGGCATAGGCGCGCTCGATCCGCAGCGTGGACAGCATCGCCAGCGCGTAGGCGGCCGCAAGGAATTCGCCGACATACACTTCGCCGATCACGTTGACCTTGATCGCGCACAGTGCGCCCAGCCCGAGATACAGCAGCATGGCCGAGTGGCTGGTGCGGGCGCCGATCGGCAGGGTCGAGGTCGTTTGCATGGTCTGGCCGCCTTCTGAGTCGGTGAGCGGGTATGCCGTGCGGGCCATGGACCCGCATGGCCGCACGATGCCGGGGGGTAAGCATGTTTTCCGTTCGATGGCGCACACCGGTTCGAGGCGGCCTGCGCGAATGTGCGCAAGCCCACAGTCGGCGGCGGGAGCGCGCGCTAGAGTCCGTCCAGTGCACGCCCTTCCGGGTGCAGCCCGGTGTGCCCGCCCATCGTCCGACCGCCACGTTGGTGGCCCACTTCGCCGATCCACAGTCAGTGTCACAGCCATGAATCAGCCTCCACACCGCATCTTCGTCGCCGGCCATCGCGGCATGGTCGGCGGCGCCATCGTGCGTGCGCTCGGCACGCGTCGCGACATCACCGTCATTACCCGCACGCATGCCGAACTGGACCTGTGCGATCAGGCCAAGGTACGCGCGTTCTTCGCCGAGCAGCGCATCGACGAGGTCTATCTGGCCGCGGCGCGCGTGGGCGGCATCCATGCGAACAACACGTATCCGGCCGAGTTCATCCAGCAGAACCTGATGATCGCGGCCAATGTCGTTCACGAGTCGTGGCGCTCCGGCGTCAAGCGCCTGCTGTTCCTCGGTTCGAGCTGCATCTATCCGGCCTTCGCCGCGCAGCCGATCGACGAGGCGGCGCTGCTGACCGGCGCGCTGGAGCCGACCAACGCGCCGTATGCGATCGCCAAGATCGCCGGCATCAAGCTGTGCGAGAGCTACAACCGGCAATACGGCACCGATTTCCGCTGCGCGATGCCGACCAATCTGTACGGCCCCGGCGACAACTACCACCCCGAGAACAGCCACGTGATACCGGGCCTGCTGCGGCGCTTCCACGAAGCCAAGCAGAACGGCGCCAGCGAGGTCGTGGTGTGGGGCACCGGCACGCCGCTGCGGGAATTCCTCTACGCCGACGATCTCGGCCAGGCCTGCGTGCACCTGATGGCGCTGCCGCAGCAGGAATACCGCAACCACGCCGGCGCACCCGGCTTCTTCAATGTCGGCAGTCCCGACGAGGTCAGCATCCGCGTGCTGGCCGAGCTGATCGCCGACACCGTGGGCTTCCGCGGCGCGATCCGCTTCGACACCAGCAAACCCGACGGCACGCCGCGCAAGCGGCTGAACTCGCACCGGATCGAGGCAACCGGCTGGAAGCCGACCGTGTCGCTGGTCGACGGCCTGCGGCTGGCCTATCGGGATGCGCTGCAAAGCGGCCGCCTGGAAAGCCCGCCCAGACGCCAGCCGCGGCTGGTGGCGCTGCGCTGATCGCGCGCATCGAGAACGGCGCGCGCCGATGAAGATCCTCCTGTACTGCCTGAACTACTCCCCCGAACTGACCGGCATCGGCAAATACACCGGCGAGCAGGCACGCTGGTTCGCCGCGCGCGGGCATGAGGTGCGCGTCATCACGGCGCCCCCCTACTATCCGGCCTGGCGCGTCGGCGCGGGCTACCGCGCATGGCAGTACCGGCGCGAGCAGCACGACGGCGTGCAGGTATGGCGCGCGCCGCTGTGGGTGCCCAGCCGGCCATCGGGCCTGAAGCGGGTGCTGCATCTGGCCAGCTTCGCGGCAAGCAGCCTGCCCTGCCTGCTGGCGCAATGGCGCTGGCGTCCGGACGTGGTGATGGTGGTCGAGCCGCCGCTGCTGTGCAGCCCCGCCGCGCTGCTGCTGGGACGCTGGACCGGCGCGAAAACCTGGCTGCATGTGCAGGACTACGAGGTCGATGCTGCCTTCGCGCTGGGCCTGCTGAAACAGCCGCTGCTGCGCAAGCTCGCCTGTGCGCTGGAACGCCATGCGATGGCGGCCTTCGACCGCGTGTCGACGATCTCCGAGGCGATGCTGCGGCTGGCGCGCGACAAGGGCGCGCCGGAGGCACGCACGCAACTGCTGCCGAACTGGGTCGACCTGCGCGCGATCCGGCCCGGCCGCGGCAGCCTCTATCGGCGCCGGCTCGGCATTCCGGCCGATGCGACGGTGGCGCTGTACTCCGGCAACATGGGCAACAAGCAAGGGCTGGAGGTATTGGCGCAGGCGGCGCGCCAGCTGCGCGACCGGCCCGACATCTGGTTCGTGCTGTGCGGTGACGGCGCCGGGCGCGCCGCGCTCGAGCAGGCCTGCGCCGGGCTGCCGCAGGTCCGCTTCCTGCCGCTGCAGCCGGCCTCGCGCTTTCCG
>NZ_AMPR02000012.1:0-14684 GCF_000307735.3 Cupriavidus sp. HPC(L)
TACCCCGCCTGCTACAATCGCGGCAATCCACAGGATTCACCATCATGGCAGGCATTCTGATCATCGCGCACGCGCCGCTCGCTTCGGCGCTGCGGGACTGCGCCGCGCATGTCTATTGCGGCGAGCCCAAGCGGGTCGAGGCGATCGACGTCGCTCCGGATGCGGAGCCGGCGGCCGTGCTGGCCGAGGCGCGCCGCTGCCTGGCCGCGGTGATCGAAGACAATGGGGCGCTGGTGCTGACCGACATCTTCGGCGCCACCCCCGCCAATATCGCCGCCCGTCTCGCCGAGCCGGGCCGGATCAAGGTGCTCGCCGGCGTCAATCTGCCGATGCTCGTGCGGGCGATCTGCTACCGCTCCGAAAAGCTGGACCAGCTCGCCACCAAGGCGCTCGCCGGCGGCTCGCAGGGCGTGCTGCAGATCGGCTCGACCACCGTACAGAACCAGATCGCCAACCACCCCGACAAGTATGCTGCAGAGGGACGTCACCATCATCAATAAGCTCGGGCTGCATGCCCGCGCCTCCGCCAAGCTCACGCAACTGGCGGGCAGTTTTGTCAGTCAGGTCAGGATGTCGCGCAACGGGCGGCAGGTCGACGCCAAGAGCATCATGGGTGTGATGATGCTGGCCGCGGGCATCGGCTCGACGGTCACCATCGAAACCGAGGGACCCGACGAGCAGGAGGCGATGGACGCGCTGACCGCGCTGATCGCCAACCGCTTCGGCGAGGGAGAGTGAGGGCGCAGGCCCTGTCCGGATTTCATCAACGTTCCTGAACGGAGCGGTTCATGCCATTCGCCCTGCACGGCATCCCAGTCTCGCGCGGCGTTGCGATCGGGCGCGCCCACCTGCTGGCGCCGGCCGCGCTCGACGTGTCCCATTACCTGGTCGACGAGGACCGGCTCGAGGACGAGGTGCTGCGGCTGCGCAACGCGCGGACCGCGGTGCGGGCCGAACTGGCGGCGCTCAAGCGCGACCTGCCGCGCGATGCGCCGGAGGAGATGGGCGCCTTCCTCGACGTGCACGCGATGATCCTCGACGACGAGATGCTGTCGCGCGAAGCCGAGAGGCTGATCCGCGAGCGCCGCTACAACGCCGAATGGGCGCTGACGACGCGGCTCGAGGATCTGATGCGCCAGTTCGACGAGATCGAGGACGAATACCTGCGCGAGCGCAAGGCCGATATCGAGCAGGTGGTCGAGCGGATCCTGAAGGTGCTGGCCGGCGCGCCGGTGCTGACGCCGGCGCCGGTGCCCGCGGTCGCGGCCGATGGCCAGCCGGCGCCCGGGGTGGTCGTGGTCGCCCACGACATCTCGCCGGCCGACATGCTGCAGTTCCGCCATACCGTGTTCCACGGCTTCGTCACCGACCTGGGCGGGCGCACCTCGCATACCGCAATCGTCGCGCGCAGCCTCGACATCCCGGCCGCGGTCGGCGTGCAGAACGCCAGCGAACTGATCCGCCAGGACGACTGGATCATCATCGACGGCGATGCGGGGCTGGTGATCGTCGATCCCACGCCGATCATCCTCGAGGAATACCGCCACCGGCAGAGCGAACGGGCGCTGGAGAACAAGCGGCTGCAGCGGCTGCGGCATACGCCCGCGGTGACGCTGGACGGCATCGAGATCGATCTGGAGGCCAATATCGAGATGGCCGAGGACGCCTCCGCCGCGCTGGCGGCCGGCGCGGTCGGCGTCGGCCTGTTCCGCTCCGAGTTTCTGTTCATGAACCGGCGCGGCGAACTGCCCGGCGAGGACGAACAGTTCGAGGCCTACCGCGCCGCGGTCGAGGCGATGCGCGGGCTGCCGGTCACCATCCGCACGATCGACATCGGCGCCGACAAGCCGCTGCTGGATTTTCGCGACGGGCGCGACGGCCGCGCCGAGGAATACGAGACGGCGCTGAACCCCGCGCTGGGCTTGCGCGCGATCCGCTGGTCGCTGTCGGAGCCGGCGATGTTCCTGACGCAGCTGCGCGCGCTGCTGCGCGCGTCGGCCTTCGGGCCGGTGCGGCTGCTGTTCCCGATGCTGGCGCATGCCCGCGAGATCGACCAGACGCTGGAGCTGGTGGCGCGCGCCAAGCATGAGCTGGATCAGCGCGGGGTCGCCTACGACCCGTACCTGAAGGTCGGCGCGATGATCGAGATCCCGGCGGCGGTGCTGCTGCTGCCGCTGTTCCTGCGGCGCATGGACTTCCTGTCGATCGGCACCAACGACCTGATCCAGTACACGCTGGCGATCGATCGTGCCGACAACGCCGTCGCGCATCTGTACGACCCGCTGCACCCGGCCGTGCTGCAGCTGATCGCGCGCACGATCCGCGATGCCAACCACGCTGGCGTGCCGGTCGCCGTCTGCGGCGAGATGGCCGGCGACCCCGCGATGACCCGGCTGCTGCTCGGCATGGGCCTGCGCGAGTTCTCGATGCATCCGGCCCAGCTGCTCCGCGTCAAGCAGGAGATCCTGCATGCCGACTGCGGGCGGCTGGAAGGGCTGGTCGAGCAGGTGCTGTGCGCCTACGAGCCGGAAGAGGCCGCGGCCGCGCTGGCGCGACTGTCACAACCCTGAAACCCTCGGGGTTATAGCGGCCAGCTCAACGCCCGTAAAGTGCTGCTTGTACCGCGTGCCGGGCGCCTACGTGACGTTCCAAGCCCTTGATTTGTAAGTAAAGTGATGCAGATTCCCTGGCGTGTTTCTGTTTCTTAATGGGAATTGTTATCATTCTTTATCTCTGTTATGCTGCCTTCAACAGTCAGGACATGCCGGTGTCCGCGCTGCCCCAAGGAGGCTTTGTGTACGTCTGCATCTGCAACCAGGTAACCGATCGCGAGATTCATGGCGCCGTCCAGCTGGGCGTGTCGACGCTCGACGAGCTGGCCGAGACGCTCGGCGTCGGCACTTGCTGCGGCCGCTGCCGCGATTGCGCGCAGCAGGTTCTCGCCGAAGGCGTTGCAGCGTCCTGCCAGAGCGCCTCCGCCACCGTGACGGCCCAGACCGTTCACGTCGTCCAGTTTTCCTCCTGTTCCTCGTCGGTACCGCGTGCCATAATGGACACACGGGACCCGGCAGTCGCGAACGACCAGCAAACCGAACTGGTTGCCTGAACACGCTTGCCGATCGCAGAGCGGCGATCGGCGCGTGTCTTCGTCGTTTTCCTCTGACTGCACGCGGCGCAACCAGCGCCGCGTCGTGTTTTTGCGGGCCCGTAGCAACAGGAGCCCCCGATGAAAGGTGACAAGAAGGTCATCCAGTATCTGAATGCGCAGCTCACCAACGAGCTGACCGCGGTCAACCAGTATTTCCTGCACGCCCGTATGTATCGCCACTGGGGCCTGAAGAAGCTCGGCGACGTGGAGTACAAGGAATCGATCGGCGAGATGAAGCATGCCGACCGGCTGATCGACCGCATTCTGATGCTCGATGGACTGCCCAACCTGCAGGACCTGCACAAGCTGCTGATCGGCGAAGACACACCCGAGATGCTCAAGTGCGACCTGAAGCTGGAGCAGACCGCTCACGTGACGGTCAAGGAAGGCATCGCCTACTGCGAATCGGTCGGCGACTATGTCAGCCGCGAGATTCTGGTCGACATCCTGACCGATACCGAAGAGCACATCGAGTATCTGGAAACGCAGCTGGATCTGATCGACAAGGTCGGCCTGCAGAACTATCTGCAATCGCAGATGGAGCCGGGCGAGCAGTAAAGCCCGGCCGCGGCAGGACCCGCAAGGCCCCGTAACACCAGTTCCAGGGCCAGGCGGTCGTCAGCGGCGCCTCATCGAGCCGCCCGCCGCCGCGCGCTTCGCAGCTTGAATCCCTCTCATTCCCATTCGGTTTCTCATCTCGGTTCCATTCGCCGGTCCCGATTCCCCTCTCCCGCGCTGCCGCCCCCTCCGCGGTCCGATTTCCCAGCGAGGACACTCCCATGCCGGAACCCATTCGATTGACGCAATACAGCCACGGCGCTGGCTGTGGCTGCAAGATTTCGCCGCAGGTGCTCGACGTGATCCTGGCCGGCAGCGGGCCGCAGCATCTGGACCCGCGCCTGTGGGTCGGCAACGCCTCGCGCGACGACGCCGCGGTCTATGCGATCGACGGCAGCGACGACGGCCGCGCCGTGGTGTCGACCACGGACTTCTTCATGCCGGTGGTCGACGATCCCTTCGATTTCGGCCGCATCGCGGCCACCAATGCCATCAGCGATGTCTATGCGATGGGCGGCGACCCGCTGCTGGCCATCGCGATCCTCGGCTGGCCCGTCAACGTGCTGCCGCCCGAGGTCGCGCGCGAAGTGGTCGCCGGCGGTCGCCGTGCCTGCGACGAGGCGGGCATCGCGCTGGCCGGGGGACACTCGATCGATGCGCCCGAGCCGATCTTCGGCCTGGCGGTGACCGGCATCGTCGAGCGCGCGCATCTGAAGCGCAACGACACCGCACGCGCCGGTTGCCGGCTGTACCTGACCAAGCCGCTCGGCATCGGCGTGCTGACCACCGCCGGCAAGCAGGGCAAGCTGCGCGACGAACATAGCCGCCTGGCGACCGAGTGGATGTGCCGCCTGAATCGTCCCGGCAGCCGCTTCGGCCGGCTGGAGGCGGTGCGGGCGATGACCGATGTGACCGGCTTCGGCCTGCTCGGCCATCTGGTCGAAATGGCCGAGGGCAGCGGCCTGAGCGCCCGGCTGGACCGCGCCGCGGTGCCGCTGCTGCCCGGCGTGCGCGAGTACGTCGCCGCCGGCTGCGTGCCGGGCGGCACCCAGCGCAACTTCGCCAGCTACGGACATCGGATCGGCTGTGCCCACGGTGAACTGGATGCCGAATGGCGCGCGGTGCTGTGCGACCCGCAGACCAGCGGGGGGCTGCTGGTCGCGGTCGAGCCCGCTGGCGAACAGGAATTCCTGGCGGTGGCAGCCGAATGCGGCCTCGCGCTCGAATGCATCGGCGAGATGACCGAGCGCGCCGCCCACGCCGCCCACGCCGCCCACACCGATCACGCGGTGGTGGTGCGCTGATGGACCGCATGCCCGCGCCATCGGCGGCGGCCTCGGCAAGGCCGGACAGCGCCGACTATCGGGCGCTGCTGCTGTCCGGCGTGCCGATGCTGGACGTGCGCGCGCCGGCCGAGTTTGCGCGCGGCGCTTTTCCGGGCGCGGTCAATCTGCCGCTGATGGACGACGACGAGCGCCACCGGGTCGGCTGCCGCTACAAGGAGGAAGGACAACAGGCGGCGATCGCGCTCGGCCATGCGCTGGTCAGCGGCGAGCGCAAGGCAATGAGGGTGGCCGCCTGGGCCGAGTTCGCGCGCCGCCATCCGCAAGGCTATTTGTACTGCTTCCGCGGCGGCCTGCGCTCGCAGATCTCGCAGCAGTGGCTGCGCGAGGCCGGCATCGACTATCCGCGCGTCATCGGCGGCTACAAGGCGATGCGGACCTTCCTGATCGAAACGCTGGACGCGGCCGTCGGCGAATGCGACTGGCTGGTGCTCGGCGGCCTGACCGGGAGCGGCAAGACCGCGCTGCTGGCCGAGCTCGACAGCGGCATCGATCTCGAGGCCCACGCCGCGCATCGGGGCTCCAGCTTCGGCCGGCGCGCGCGTCCGCAACCGACACAGATCGACTTCGAGAACGGGCTGGCCATCGACCTGTTGCGGCGGCGCGCGGCCGGCGCCGGCACGCTGGTGGTCGAGGACGAGGGCCGTTTCATCGGCAGCCGGGACGTGCCGCCGCGTCTGTATGCCCGCATGCAGGCCAGTCCGCGGGTCTGGATCGACGAACCGTTCGAGGCGCGCGTGGAACGCGTGCTGCAGGACTATGTGGTCGATCTGGCCGCGGAATACGTCGCCGCGCATGGGCCGGACAAGGGCTTCGCCGCCTTCTCGGAACGGATGCGCGAAGCGCTGGCCGGCATCGCGCGCCGGCTCGGCGGCCAGCGCTACGAGCGCCTGGCCGCGCTGCTCGCGCACGCGCTGCAACGCCAGGCGCACAGCGGCGAGGTCGACGAGCATCGCGTCTGGATCGCGGTGCTGCTGCGCCATTATTACGATCCGATGTACGACTACCAGCGCGAGGCGAGGGAGAGCCGCATCGTGTTTCGCGGCGATCGCACGGCGGTACGTGAATATCTGCGGGAGCGAACGGCGCCTGCTTCCCCTCTCCCGTTTGCGGGAGAGGGGAAGGGGAGAGGGAAAGGCTCTCGCTGAGCCGACGCGGTCAGTCGTGACGACCGCTCTTGCCCTCTCCCCCCGCCCCTTTCCCGCAAGCGGGAGAGGGGAGCAACACCATGGCTTCAATGCCCGCCGCAAACCTCGCAGTCGGGCGTGCGCGCCAGCGCCATCGTCGTCCATTCCATGCGGAATGCATCGACCATCAGCAGCCGTCCGGCCAGCGTGTTGCCCACGCCGGCGATCAGCTTCAGGGCCTCGGCCGCCTGCACGGTACCGACCATGCCGACCAGGGGCGCGAACACGCCCATGGTCGCGCAGGCGGCCTCCGGCGCGTTCTCCGACGGCGGGAACAGGCAGGCGTAGCACGGCGCATCGTCGCGCCGGCGATCGAATACGCTGATCTGACCATCGAAGCGCAGCGCGGCCCCCGAGACCAGCGGTACGCGATGCGCGACGCAGGCGCGGTTGACCGCATGGCGCGTGGCGAAGTTGTCGCAGCAGTCCAGCACCACGTCGGCGTCGCGCACCAGCACATCCAGTTCGCTGTCGCCGACGCGCGCCGGCACCAGCCGCACGTCGATTTCGGGATTGATCCGCAGCATGCCCTCGCGCGCCGACTCGACCTTGGGTCGGCCGACGTTGGCGGTGGTGTGCAGGATCTGGCGTTGCAGATTGGTCAGGTCGACATCGTCGTTGTCGACCACGACGATGGTGCCGACCCCGGCCGAGGCCAGGTAGGGCAGCGCGGCGGCGCCCAGGCCGCCGGCGCCGATCACCAGTGCGCGGCCGGCCAGCAGCCGGCTCTGGCCTTCGATGCCCAGCTCATCGAGCAGGATGTGCCGCGAGTAGCGCAGCAGTTGGTCGTCGTTCATCGGGCGGGCGGCGGGACCGGGGTCCCGCCGCGATGCTTCCGTCTAGGCGTTCAAGCTTCGTTCAGAGCCCCGTTCAGGGCGCCTTGCCGGTCGGCGTGCCGAGCGGCTTGCCCATCGGCGCGCTCGCGGGCGGCTTGCTGTCGGGCTTGCCTTCCGGCGCGGCGGGCTTGGCGTCCGGCGCAGGCGCCCGCCTGGACGGATCGGCCTTGACCGGGCCCTTCGGCACTTTGCTGTCGGACACCGGCGTCGCCTCGAGCTTGGAGCGCGAGCGCTTGATCGGCTCGCCCTTGAGCTGGTGGATCGCCTGCTGCAGCATGAAGTCGTCGTTGGTGCCGAACTCGATCGGCTTCTTGCGCCGTTCCTTCTCGCGCTCCTCCGGCGACTTCTTCGCGTTCTCTTCCTCGAGCCGGCGCAGTTCCTCGACACGGCGCTGTTCGCGCTCGGTCATCTCGGCTTCCTCGGATTCCTGCTTGTTGTGCAGATGGCGCTCGGTATCGATTTCGCGCGTGATCAGCGCGTCGTCCGGATCGCCTTCCGGGTTCTGGTCGACCGGGATGTCAGGACGGATGCCCTTGGCCTGGATCGACTTGCCCGACGGCGTGTAGTAGTACGCGATCGTCAGCTTGATGCCGGTGTCGTTCGTCAACGGCCGCACGGTCTGCACCGAGCCCTTGCCGAACGTGGTCTTGCCCATGATCACCGCGCGCTTGTGGTCCTGCAGCGCGCCGGCGACGATCTCCGAGGCCGACGCCGAATAGGCGTTGGTCAGCACCACCATCGGGATCTTCTTGAACAGCGGCGGCAGATCCTTCAGCGGATCGTCCTCGACCGACGACAGCCGGTAATTGTTGAAGTTGGTCTTGTAGACCCGCTTGGCGTCGGGCACCTGGCCATTGGTCGAGACCACGGTCACGTCCTCGGGCAGGAAGGCCGCCGACACGCCGACCGCGCCCTGCAGCACGCCGCCGCCGTTGTTGCGCAGGTCCAGCACCAGGCCCTTCATGTTCGGATTCTTCTGCGCCAGCTCGGCCAGGCGCCGGCCCAGATCGGCCACGGTGCGCTCCTGGAAGCTGGTCAGGCGGACCCAGCCGATGGCCGGATCGACCATCTTGGCCTTGACCGACTGCACGCGGATCTCGGCGCGCGTGATCGACACCGGGAAGGTGCGTTCTTCGCTCTTGCGGTAGATCGTCAGCGTGACCTTGGTGCCGGGCTCGCCGCGCATGCGCTTGACCGCCTGTTCGAGCGGCAGCCCGCGCACCGGCTTGTCGTCGATGCGGGTGATCAGGTCGCCGGGCTGGATGCCGGCGCGGAAGGCGGGCGTGTCCTCGATCGGGTTGATGACCTTGACCAGTCCCTCTTCCTGCGAGATCTCGATGCCCAGGCCGGCAAAACGGCCGCGCGTGCCTTCCTGCAGTTCCTTGAAATCCTTGGCGTCCAGATACGACGAATGCGGGTCGAGGCTGGCCACCATGCCCTTGATGGCTTCGGTCAGCAGCTTCTTGTCGTCGACCGGCTCGACGTACTCGCGCTTGATCTGCCCGAATATGTCCGCCATCAGCCGCAACTGCTCCAGGGGCAGCGGCCCCGAGGAGTTCTGCGCGGTCGCGGACAGTTGCAGCGTGGCGAGCACGCCGGCAACGAGTCCCGCGGAGACAAGGCTGATGTTCTTGAGCGTCTTACGCATGTGGGCTGCCTGAACGTTGAATGGCGCCGGGCAGGGCGCCGTGGATTGCGCCGGTTGCGGCGTGGCGCAAAGGGCGCTGCCGGTCCGGTCTGACCGACAGTATAAGAGCGGGCGGAAAAAAAGGCCGCGCCGCGATGCGGCGCGGGCCTTGATGCGCCAAGGCCGGCGCGTCCGGCTCAGCGCGCCTTGCCCTGGCTGGCGACAGCGGCCAGCGAGGCGGCGATCGCTTCCTGGTCGCCCAGGTAGTAATGCCGGATCGGCCGCAGCTCGGCGTCGAGTTCGTACACGAGCGGCGTGCCGTTCGGGATATTGAGGCCCACGATATCGTCATCGGAAATCTGGTCGAGGTACTTCACCAGCGCGCGGATGCTGTTGCCATGGGCCGCGATGACCACGCGCTTTCCGGCTTTGATGTCCGGGGCGATCGATTCGTTCCAGAGCGGCAGCACGCGGGCCACCGTGTCCTTCAGGCATTCGGTCAGCGGAATCAGTTCGCGCGGCACGCCGGCATAGCGCGGGTCGTCGTACGAGGCGCGCGGGTCGGTCGGCTCCAGCGCGGGCGGCGGCGTGTCGTAGCTGCGGCGCCAGACCAGCACCTGTTCGTCGCCGAACCTGGCGGCGGTCTCGGCCTTGTTCAGGCCCGCCAGCGCGCCGTAGTGGCGCTCGTTCAGGCGCCATTCGTTGCGCACCGGGATCCACATCAGGTCCATCTCGTCCTGCACATGCCACAGCGTGCGGATTGCGCGCTTGAGTACCGAGGTATAGGCGACGTCGAAGGCGAAGCCCGCGTCCTTCAGCAGTTGGCCGGCCTGGCGGGCCTGCTGCGCGCCGGTCTCGGTCAGGTCCACGTCGACCCAGCCGGTGAAGCGGTTTTCCAGATTCCAGGTCGATTCGCCGTGGCGGATGAGAACGAGTTTGTACATGCTGCTTCCAAAGAGTGAGAATGCTGCGCGCGCCGCTCGCGAGCCACTTGCCGGCCGCGGGAAGCGGCCCCGTCGACATGGGCCTGGGCGCGAAACCGGCTATTTTATAATGCCGCCGACACAACCCACCGGAAACCCAACGTGAATTTCTTCGCCGACTACAACAACCTTGCCCTGATCGCCCTCGCGGTGGTGTCGGGCGGCCTGCTGGCCTGGCCGACCATTTCGCGCGGCGCGGGCGGCAAGACGGTCAATGCGACCACGGCGACGCAGCTGATCAACAAGCGCGGCGCCGTCGTCGTCGATATCCGCGAACCGGCCGAATACGCCAAGGGCCACCTGCCGCAGGCCAGGAGCGCGCCGCTGGCCGAACTGGCCAATCGCGCGGCCAGCCTTGCGAAGGACAAGTCCGCCCCCATCATCGTCGTATGCCAGACCGGCCAGCGTTCGTCCAAGGCGCACGCGGCGCTCAAGCAGGCCGGCTTCGGCGAGGTCTATTCGCTTGAAGGTGGTGTGGCCGCCTGGCAGCAGGCCGGTCTGCCGCTGGTCAAGTAAGGCTGCCGCAGCCCGATGCCTCGCCCGGGCGGGCCGTCAGCAGGCCCGCCCCGACGCTGGTAAAGTCCAGAAGTCGACCGGCCGCCGCAGAGATTGCCGCGGCGGGCCCGGTCTGAACCGCAAGATGCAAGGAGATAAGCGCATGGCCCGCGTCGTCATGTACAGCACGATGGTGTGTCCGTATTGCCAGATGGCCGAGCGCCTGCTGCGCTCGAAGGGGGTCGAGACGATCGAGAAGATCATGATCGACCGCGAGCCCGGCAAGCGCGAGGAAATGATGAGCCGCACCGGTCGCCGCACCGTGCCGCAGATCTATATCGACGACCGTCACGTCGGGGGCTTCGACGATCTGTCCGCGCTCGATCGCCAAGGGGGCCTGGCACCGCTGCTGGCTGCCTGATTTCCGCCCCGTGCGCGGATGAATTCGTCATCCGCGTCATGTACCATATGCGTTTTCCAACCGGACCATGCGGTTGGCCGCCGCCCGGCGCGCGGCCGCCCGCAGCCCGTCCCCTTCCCGCCACGTTTCATTCCCGCCATTCGGGCACCCATCCATGAGCGACCAGCAAACCAATCAGCAGCAGGACGATCAACCGTACTTCAATATCCAGCGCGTCTACCTGAAGGACATGTCGCTGGAGCAGCCGAATTCGCCGCAGATCTTCCTCGAGACCGAAGCGCCTTCCGTGGAAGTGCAGGTCAATGTGGGCGCCTCGCAGCTGACGGACGGCATCTTCGAGGTCGTCGTGACCGGCACGGTCACCACCAAGGTCCAGGACAAGGTCGCCTTTTTGGTCGAGGCTCATCAAGCCGGCATCTTCGATATCCGCAACGTGCCGGACGAACAGCTCGATCCGCTGCTGGGCATCGCCTGCCCGACGATCCTGTATCCGTACCTGCGCAGCAATATCGCCGACGTGATCACGCGCGCGGGCTTCCAGGCCATCCATCTGTCCGAGATCAACTTCCAGGCACTGTACGAGCAGCGTCTGCAGGCGGCGATGGAACAGGCACAGGCCGAGGGCGGCGGCTCCGGCATCGTGATGCCTGATGGCACGCAGGCACGTCACTGATCGTCGCCATATCCGCAGGCGGAACGGGGCTGCGGCCCCGTTCCGCCTTTTTGCGTCTATAGCTTCAAAAGCATCAATAGCTTCAAAGTCAATGGCGCCAACGGCTGCGCCGGCCCGGATCGCTGCGATCGCCGTCATCGTCGGGCGTGCAGCGGCCTGATCCATCGTCCAACGCCATCGACCAACGCCATTGACCAACGCCTCGACCACGCATCGATCATGAATCTCGCCTTTCTCGGAGCCGGCGCCTGGGGCACCGCGCTGGCCAGCCATGCCGCCGCCGCGCACCAGGTCGTGCTGTGGGGCCGGGACGCCGGGCAGCTCGCCGCGATGGCGGCCTCCGGCGTCAATGCGGACTATCTGCCTGGCGTACCGCTGTCCGAGCGGCTCGGCTTCGAAGCCGATTTCGCCCGCGCCGCCGCGCACGCGCTATGCGCGCCTGACGGGCTGGTGATCGTTGCCACGCCGGTGTCGGGCCTGCGGGAGATGACGCGGCGCCTGGCCACCGAGGCGGCCACGCATGGCGTGCCGCTGCGGATGCTGTGGCTGTGCAAGGGCTTCGAGGCCGGCACCCATGCAATGCCGCACCAGATGGTGGCCGAGGAACTGGCGGCCGCCGGCGCGTCGGTGCCGGTCGAGTACGGCGTGCTGACCGGGCCGAGCTTCGCGCGCGAGGTCGCGCTGGGACTGCCGTGCGCGCTGACCGTCGCGGGCAATGCGCCGGCCATCGCCGAACTGTCGCAGCGCGCCTTCCATCATCGTGCGATGCGAATCTACGGCAGCGACGATCTGGTCGGCGTCGAGGTCGGCGGCGCGGTCAAGAACGTGCTGGCGATCGCCACCGGTGCCAGCGATGGGCTGGGTCTCGGCCTCAATGCCCGCGCCGCGCTGGTCACCCGGGGCCTGGCCGAGATGACGCGGCTGGGTCTGGCGCTGGGCGGGCGCGCCGAGACCTTCATGGGCCTGGCCGGGATGGGCGACCTGATCCTGACCGCGACCGGCGATCTGTCGCGCAACCGCAAGGTCGGCCAGCAGCTGGCCGGCGGCAGGACGCTGGAACAGGTGCTCGCCGACCTGGGCCATGTCGCCGAAGGCGTGCGCTGCGCGCAGGCGGTGGCGGCGCTGGCGGACCAGCACGGCGTCGAGATGCCGATCACGCGGGCCGTCTGCGCGGTGTTGTTCGAAGGCTTGGCGGTGGCCGACGCGGTCGCGCAGCTGCTGCAACGCGACGCGCGCGACGAATGACGGCGGCGGATCGCATCAAGCGGCGGCGCCGCTGGCTCGGCGCACTGGCGGCCTGCGGCGGTGCGCTGGCGCTGCCGCGCTCGCTGCTGGCGGCTGACAAGGACTGGCCCGCGCGGCCGATCCGCATGGTGGTGCCGTTCCCGCCAGGGTCGTCTCCGGACCTGATCGCGCGACTGGTATCCGAACCGCTGGCGCAGGCGCTGGGCCAGCCGGTGATCATCGAGAATCGCCCGGGCGCCGGCGGCAATATCGGCACCGGACAGGTCGCCCGCGCCGCGCCGGACGGCTATACGCTGCTGTTCACGATCAACGGTCCGCTAGTCACGGCGCCGACACTGTCGCGCCATCTTCCCTACGATCCGGTGCGCCAGCTGGCGCCGGTGACGCTGGTGGCGACCTCGCCCAATGTGCTGGTGGTCGACCCGCGCACCGGCGTGCGCGATCTGCGCGAATTCGTCGCGCTGGCACGTGCCAGACCCGGTGCGCTGAACTACGGCTCGGTCGGCAACGGCAGCGCCGCGCATCTGGCGATGGAACAGCTGAAGGCGCGCGCCGGCATCTCGCTCGAACACATCCCGTATCCCGGCTTCCCGCAGATCGCGGCGGCGATGATCGCCGGACAGATCCAGGCCGCGTTCATGGTGCCGGCGATCGCGATGCCGCAGGTCAATGCGGGCCGGCTGCGCGTGCTCGCGGTGACGACCAGCGGCCGCACCAGCCTGTTGCCGTCGGTGCCGACCGTGGCCGAGTCCGGCTATTCGGGCTTCGAGGCGATCTCGTGGCAGGCGGTGCTGGCGCCGGCCGGCACGCCGGCGCCGATCGTCGACCGGCTCTATCGCGAGCTGGTCAAGATCATCGGCAGCGACGCCGTGCGCGCGCAGATGCGGGCGCAGTACTTCATGCCCGCCGGCACCGCGCCGGCCTCGCTGCGCCAGACCATGGCCAGCGAGAAGGCGCGCTGGGACCAGGTGATTCGCGCGGCCGGCGTGCAGCCGGAATAGCCCTCCAGGAAAGCGCCGGCTTCGCCTCAGGCGCCGCCGGCGAAGCCCTGCTGGCGCCAGGCCTCGAACACCACCACGGCGACGGTGTTCGACAGATTCAGGCTGCGGTTGTTGGGCCGCATCGGCAGGCGGATGCGCTGCGACGGCGCGAACCATTCCCGGCGCTCCGGCGCCAGCCCACGCGTTTCCGAACCGAACACGAACCAGTCGCCGGGGGCGAAGGCCACCTGCCCGAACGGCGTCGAGCCGTGCGTGGTCAGTGCGAACATCCGTGCCGGGTCCGGGCGTTCGCCGGCGAGGAAGGCGTTCCAGTCCTCGTGCACCTTCATGCTGGCGTACTCGTGGTAATCGAGGCCGGCGCGGCGCATGCGCGCGTCGTCCAGCGGAAAGCCGAGCGGCTTGACGAGGTGGAGTTGGGCACCGGTGTTGGCGCACAGGCGGATCACGTTACCGGTGTTCGGCGGGATCTCGGGTTCGACTAGGACGACATGGAACATGGCGCGCGCAGCTTACCGTGCCGAGGCGGCGCTGTCATCCCGAGCACCATCGCGCATCACGATGGGGCCGGCGTGCGCAGCGCCACCAGCGCGGTGACGCGCGCCGCGCCGTGGCGCTTGAGCACGGCGGCTGCCTCGGCCAGCGTCGCGCCGGTGGTCATCACGTCGTCGACCAGGGCGACATGTCGTCCCTGCAGGGGGCTCCGGTCGGCATGCCGCGCGAGCGCGAACGCGCCGGCGACGTTCGGATGCCGCAGGTCGGCCGCCAGCGCGGCCTGCGGCGCGGTACTGCGCGCGCGCACCAGCAGATCGGCGCTGGCCGCGGCGCCGACGCGAGGCGCGAGCCTGCGGGCGATTTCCCACGATTGGTTGAAGCCGCGCTCGGCCAGCCGGTCCGGCGCCAATGGAATCGGCACGACCAGGCAGGGCGCGCGAGCGGCATTGTCTGTGGGCGATGACGGCCGTGCGATCCACTCCGACGCCAGTTCGCGCGCGAGCCAGCCCGCCAGCGGCAGCACGCCGCCGAACTTCAGCGCCAGCACCAGCGCTTCGCGCGGCGGCGCATAGTCGCCGAGCACGATGGTGGCATCGAAGGCGGGCGGCGCACAGCGGCAGATCGCGCAGAGGCTGGCGGTCCGCTGCGGCAAGGCGCAGCGCGGACAGCGCGGTA
>NZ_AMPR02000011.1:0-14713 GCF_000307735.3 Cupriavidus sp. HPC(L)
ACCTCGGGCTGAGGTAGTTGAACGTGCCGATGCAGCGACCCCGCTCGCCGATCGGTACATTGACCACTGCCCTCAGCCCGAGCGCGCGGATCGTTGCGACATCGTCGAATACTTCGGCCAGCGCCGCGTCGCCCTCGCCGACGAAGACCTCGCAGCGCTCCAGCAGCTGGCGCGCCCACGGCGTATCGCCCTTGCGCTTGCTGCCGCCGACCGGATAGGCGGCGGGATCGCTGGACCATTGGCGCACCACCTCGCGGCTGTCCGGGCGCCACAGATTGACTGTCAGCAGCCCGGGACCGAGCAGCGCGAGCGTGGCGGCGCCGACCGCGTCGAACAGCGCGGCGGTCCGTTCGGACTGGGCAACCGCAACCTCCAGCGCGGACGCCTGCTGCGCGGACAATCGCGGCCGCAGCGCAGCCAACGCTGCCATCGCAGAATCCACCCGCAGATTCGATGCTTCGCTCACGCTTACTCCGCGCTGATCTTCAGGTCGCGGATCAGCTTGCCGTAGCGCTCGGCATCGCGGCGCAGCACCTGGCCGAACTGCTGCGGCGTCGACGTGGTCGTCTCCACGCCGATCGCGTCCATCTTCGCCTTGACCTCGGGCAGCTGCATCACCTTGTTGATCTCGGCATTCAGGCGCGCCACCAGCGCCGGCGGCATGCCGGCGGGACCGAAGGCGCCATACCAGACCGCCAGTTCGTAGCCCGGCACGGTCTCGGCGACCGTCGGCACATTGGGCAGCAGCGGCGAGCGCCTGGCCTCGGTCACCGCCAGCAGCTTCAGCTTGTTGGCCTTGACGTGCGGCAGCGTCTGCGTGCCGGCCGAGAACAGCAGCTGGGTCTGGCCCGCCACCGTGTCCACAACGGCCGGCGCCCCGCCCTTGTACGGCACGTGCAGCATCTCGACGCCGGCCATCTTCTCGAACAGCACCGCGCTCAGATGGTTGGTCGAACCCGGGCCCGCGCTGGCGTAGGCCAGCTTGCCGGGATTGGCGCGTGCATAGGCGATCAGTTCCTTGACATTGTTGGCCGGCACCGATGGGTGAACCACCATCGTGTTGGTGACATAGGCCAGCAGGCCCAGCGGCGTGAAATCCTCGACGCCGCGGAACGGCATGTTGGGCATCATCGCCGGATTCATCGCATGCGTGCTCATCGAGCCGATCAGCAGCGTATAGCCGTCGGGCTTGGCGCGCGCGACCATCGCCGAGCCGATATTGCCCGACGCGCCCGGCTTGTTGTCGACGATCACCGGCTGGCCCAGCGAGCGCGTCAGCCGTTCGGACAGCACGCGCGCCAGGATATCGGTCGAACCGCCCGGCGCCCACGGCACCACCAGCGTGACCGGCTTGGTCGGATAGTCCTGCGCCGCCGCGGTGCCCGCGGCACAGCACAGCGCCAGCGCGGCCACGCCGCGCAGCCAGCTTCGAATCGTCGTCTTCATGGTCGCTTTCCTCCTCGCGTTCATCCTCGCTTCTCCCCGTATGTCATGCCGGGCGCACCGCGCGTCCGGTCTGTCGTTCTGTCGTTCTGTCATTTTGTCGTTCGATCGTGCCGTGACATGGCGACGCCTGTGCCGGCCGTGCCGCGGCATCCCCATTCTCAAGGCATCCCCGCTGTCAACGTCCCACCGCATAGCCCTGCATGCCGCGCGGATTCGCGCCGGCGCGCAGCACCAGCCTGCCCTTGCCGTCGCGCTCGCGCGAACAGGCCGACATCCGTCCTTCCGACCACGGCTCGCCGACCCGCAATTCATGGCCGGCATCGCGCAACGCGTCCAGCGTGGCCTGCGGAAAGCGCGCTTCGATGCTGAGCCGGTTCAGCACGGTCTGGCGCGGCCAGAACGAGCCCGGGAAGTGGTCGATGTGCCAGGCCGGCGCGTCGATCGCTTCCTGCAGGTTCATGCCGTGCACCGCGTGGCGCAGGAAGAAGGCCAGCGACCATTGATCCTGCTGGTCGCCGCCGGGCGTGCCGAACACCATGTAAGGCTCGCCGTCGCGCAACGCCAGCGACGGCGACAGCGTGGTGCAGGGCCGCTTGCCCGGCGCCAGCGAATTGGGCAGGCCCGGCTCGAGCCAGGTCATCTGCAGCCGCGTATTGAGCGCGAAGCCCAGCGCCGGAATGGCCGGGCTCGACGACAGCCAGCCGCCGGACGGCGTGGCGGCGACCATATTGCCGTCGCGGTCGATCACGTCGAGATGGCAGGTGTCGCCGACGAAGATCTCTTTCTCGGCCCACTGCTGCACCGGAGGCAGCGCGGCAAAGGTCGGCTCGCCGACGCCGAAGCGCGCATCGGCGTTTGCCAGCGTGCGTTCGGCTGCGTCGAGATCGGGCAGCCGCGGCGCGCGGCCGTCGACGCTGCCGGCACGCAACTCGCGCGATGCCTGCTCCCCGATCAGTTGCGCGCGCGCCCGCAGATAGTCCGCGTCGAGCAAACCCTGCGCCGGCACGTCGGCAAAGCGCGGGTCGCCATACCAGGCCAGGCGATCTGCCATCGCCAGCTTGGCCGCCTCGGCGATCCGGTGGACGAAGCCCGGCGACGTCGGTTCGTGCGCCTCCAGCCCCGCGTGCCGCAGCATGCCGAGCTGCTGCAGGAAGGCCGGGCCCTGGCTCCAGACGCCGCACTTTGCGACCGTATGGCGGCCGAAATCCAGCGTCAGCGGCGCCTCGACCTCGGGCTGCCAGCCCGCCATGTCCTCGTAGCGCAGCAGGCCGCGATGGCGTTCGCCGGTGGTGTCGCGAACCTGCTGGGTGCGGCAGTAGGTATCGATCTCGCGCGCGACGAAGCCGCGATACCAGCAATCGAGCGCGGCATCGATCTGCTTCTCGCGCGTGCTGCCGGCCGCCTGCGATTCTTCGACGATGCGCCGGTAGGTGCGCGCCAGCGCGGGCGTCGCGTGCAGGCTGCCGGGCGACGGCACGCGGCCATCGACGAGCCAGACGTCGGCCGAATCGCGCCATTCGCGCTGGAACAGTTCGCGCACCGCGAGGATCGCCTGCGAAATGCGCGGCACCAGCGGAAAACCGTCGCGCGCGTAGGCGATCGCCGGCGCCAGTACGTCGGCCAGCGACCACGTGCCGTAGTCGCGCAGCATCGTCAGCCACGCGCCGAACGCGCCGGGCACGGTAGCGGGCATCAGGCCGATGCCGGGCATCAGCTCCAGCCCCATCGCGCGCAGCGCGGCCGGATCGGCCAGCGCCGGTGCGGGACCCTGGCCGCAGATCGAGCGCACCGCGCGATCGCGTTCGCTCCACAGCAGGATCGGCACCTCGCCGCCAGGGCCATTCAGATGCGGCTCGACCACCTGCAGCACGAAACCACCGGCCACCGCCGCATCGAAGGCATTGCCGCCGCGCTCGAGCACGCCCATCGCGGTCTGCGAGGCGAGCCAGTGCGTCGACGAGACGACGCCGAAGGTACCGACGATTTCGGGGCGGGTGGTGAACATGCTGGTTTCCGAGTGCGGCCTGACTGGGCCGGGATGGGGCAAGTATAGAAAGATCGAATAACCAGAACGGACGATTGCATTATTCTTCCATTCCCGAATGGTTATACGTCTGGGGGGATACGACTGGGAATACGACTCCCCGCATCCGACCCCTTTGCCTTTTTTCTTTCTTCGCCATGCCCGCCTTCGCCGACCGCCTGCAGCACAATCTGATCTCCCGCCTGCGCCTGAAGCAGCTGTCGCTGCTGCTGGTATTGGAGCGGCATCGCTCGCTGTCGCGCGCGGCGGCCGAGCTGAACCTGAGCCAGCCGGCGGTCACCAAGGCGCTGCGCGAGATCGAGGAGATCTTCCTGACGCCGCTGTTTCACCGATCGCGCGCGGGACTGGAGGCCACCGAGACCGGTGCCGCGGTGCTGGCGTATGCGCGACTCGCCTTGGCCGACGCACGCGCGCTCGGCGACGAGCTGGCGGTCCTCGATGCGGGGCTCGGCGGCAGGCTCCGGATCGGCGTGATTCCATTCATCGCGCCGGCGATACTCGACGCGGCCTGCTCGCATGCGCTGAGCCAGCAGCCGCGCATCGCGGTGCTGGTGCGCGAGGGCACCACCGACGAACTGGTCGGCGCGTTGCGCGCGCACGAGGTCGATTGCGTGATCGCGCGCTCCTTCTATGCCGCCGGCGAAGACATCGTGCAGATGCCGCTGTACCGCGAGGAGCCGGCGCTGGTGGTGCCGTCGCGCGCGGCGGCGCGGCTGTCGCGCGGCCCGCTCGATTGGGCGCGGCTCGCCACGCTCGACTGGATCATGCCGCCGCCGCAGACGCCGACACGCCGCACGATCAACACGATGTTTGCGACCGCGGGCGTGGCGCCGCCGCTGCCGCTGGTCGAGACCTATTCGATCAAGACGATCGCCACGCTGCTGCGGACGCAGCCGCGCACGATCACGATCGTGCCGCGCGCGGTCGCGGCGGAGCTTGCCAACGGCGGCGGCGCCGCGCTGCTGCCCCATGCGTTGCGCTGGGACCTGCCGCCGGTGGAGGCGATGTGGCTGCGCCGCGCCCAGCACAGCGGGCCGCTGATGGCGCTGGTGACGGCGCTGCAGGCGGCGAGCAGCTGAGAGCGCAACGCGCCGCCACCCACGCCGTGATGGGGTCTACGACTACTGCGCGGCCTCCGGCTGCATGTAGAACACCTCCCACAGATGGCCGTCCAGGTCTTCGTAGCCGTGCTGATACATGAAGCCGTAGTCCTTCGGCTCGTTCGGCGTGCGCGCGCCGGCTGCGACCGCCTTCGACACCATGTCGTCGACCGCGGCACGGCTGTCCATCGACAGCGCGAGTATCACTTCGTTGCTGCTGCCGGTATCGCAGATGGCCTTGCCGGTGAACGTCCTGAAGAACTCCTCGACCAGCAGCATCACGTAGATCTGGTCCGACACGATCATGCAGGTGGCATTGCGGTCGGTGAATTTCGGATCGAAGCGATAGCCGAGCCGCGTAAAAAAATCGACCGAGCGGTCGAGGTCCTTGACGGGGAGGTTGACGAAGATCTGGCTTGCCATCGAGGCGTCTCCTGTTTTCGGAACTGTTTTTGAAATGGAATGGGTCGGAATGCGATTTGTCGTTACGACGTGCTGACCCACGGATCATAGCTGCCGATGGTCCACAGATGGCCTTCCAGATCGAAGCAGCTGAAATCGCGGCCGCCATAATCCTGATCCTTCAGATCGAGCACGATCTGCGCGCCGGCAGCCTGGGCGCGCGCGAATACCGCATCGGGATCCGGCACGACCAGATAAATGCTTTGGGTCTGCCCGCCGCCGACTTCGTCGGGCTGGCGCATCAGCTTGCCATACGGGGAATCGAGCACCGAACCCAGCATCACCATGCCCTTGCCGTAACGCAATTGCGCGTGGGCAATGGTGCCGTCATCGTTTTCCACGACTAGATGCCGGGTAAAACCAAAGGTATCGCATAACCAGGCGATTGCCGACGGCGCATCGCGATAGCGCACGCACCGGATCGCCGTGCTGCCCTGGCTGGGGGAGGCGCCGGAATTCATATCGGTCATTTCTGTCGCTCCTTGCGCGGCGTGGTGGCCGCGTTGTCAGTCTGGAATCGAATCGGAATTCGATTCGCCACCGGGAATGAATCGACTGAAGGACTCGCCGCGCAACACTGCCGGTCTCGCGCGGCAAATCCAGTAGGCAGCATAGACGATCGTTTCTCGTGCAATGGCCGCGCACGATGCGACGAGAACGTTTCTTCCGACACGGGTGACCGGTTATACTCCGCGCTCCATAAACCACATTTCGGGTATATCGAACAATGGCCGTTGCCAACAAGAAAAGCGCACCGCGCGCAGTGAAGTCCGCCAAGCCGGCGGCGCCGACCAAGAAGGCCAGCGTGCTGGCACGCGAAGCGCAAGCCGCGAAGAAGCGCCTGCTGAAGCTGCGCGCCGACACCAAGAAGGCGATCGACGCCGCCAAGCGCGAAGTGGCCGAGGCCGTCGCCGCCGCCAAGCTGGCACTGCAGGCCGAGAAGCAGGCCGCCAAGGACAAGCTGGCCGCGCAGAAGGAAAAGGCCAAGGCCGCGAAGGCCGCCAAGTCGGCAAAGAAGCCGGCCGGTGCGAAGACCGCCGCGCCGAGGAAGGCTGCACCGAAGGCCGCTGCACCGAAGGCCGCTGCACCGAAGGCAGCGAAGCCGGCCGCCAAGGTCGTCAAGGCTCCGAAGAAGGCTGCACCGAAGGCAGCCGCAAAGGCGAAGCCGGCCGCTGGCGCCGTCGCCGCCAAGGCAGCCTGAGCGCCGCCGATCCTGCTGCCATGCCCTCGGTCGAGGGCGGCATCATGGCACCGCGGCGATCGCCCGATCGCGCGGTGCCGACCCTCCCGCCGAGGGGCTACCGATTTGGGGGTAGCCAAGCCCATCCCTCTGTGCCGATAATCTGCTTTCTTCCGGCAGCACTTTCTTGCGTTAAATCACTTTGCGTCAATCGCTTGCGCTCATTGGAGTGAGCTTGGCAGCGCTTTTTCCGAACGCTCGCACGATGACCGCGCAAATGACACCGAATGGGAATGGCAATGAAGGAAGCCTTGCAACGTTGTCCGCTGTGCACAACCATCACGGAAGCATCGGCACGCCCGCGCTCATATGGGCAATGGATGCGCTATCAATGCCGCAATGACGATTGCGGTCCCACCGAAATCAGCACCAAGGCGCGCTCGCATCTGCGGCGCGGCGAACGCCAGGCGGAACTGCGCAGCGTAGCGAAATCGTGCCGCCATAACGGCGCGCGCTTGCGGATCGGCTACGACGGCCCCAGCGGGGAATTCCAGCTGGAAGTGGTCGAATAAAAACGGGCTCGACGCCGACAGGCTACCGCGGCGCACCGCACGTCTCACGGCTCGACCGACGGCTCGCGCTTCATGCAGCGCAGCACGAAGGTCGAGCGGCTGTGCCGCAGCCCGGGCAGCTTGTACAGCTTGTGGCGCAGGAACTCCTCGTAGCCTTCGGTGCCCGCCACCGCCACCTTGATCAGATAGTCATACTCGCCGGTCAGCAGGTACGCCTCCATGACCTCGGGCAGTTGCGCCAGTGCGCGGCCGAAGCGGTCGAGCATGTCGTCGTCGTGCCGCTCCAGCGTGACCTCGATCAGCACGGTGTCGGGCAGGCCCAGCGCCTTCTGGTTCAACAACGCGGTATAGCCCTGGATCACGCCGGCCTCCTCCAGCGCACGGACGCGGTTCCAGCATGGCGTCGGCGATAACCCGACCTGTTCGGCCAGCTTCAGATTGGACAGACGGCCGTCCCGGCGCAATGCGCGCAGGATGCGGCGGTCGGTCTCGTCCAGTTTGGGGGCGAGCTTGCCCGCCTGGCGGCCCGCGGTTGGGGTCGTGGCGGCGCTGGTTGGATCGGCCATGGGAAACGGTTCGAGTCGGTCAATTCGGTCGAGAAAGAAGATTTCTCTCCCAGATGGCGACATACTACCCGATTCATTCTACTGTAGGCCTGAGAACCAGAATATTGAGAAGCACATTCTGCCTGCCGGCTGGTAGATTCACTACATCGTCACTACCACCGGTTGCCGTCATGTCCGCCCAAGCCTCCACGCCCGCCCTGCAACTCGCGCTGCTGCTCGACCAGCACGATCTGATCGGCGCAATCGAGTGGACGCTGGCGACGGCGCGCCGTACCGGACTGGGACTGGCCGCGATGACGCTCTCGCATAGCGCACTGCCTGGCGCCGGCCAATGGCTGCGGCTGACGGTGACCGCTGAAGAGCCGGCGCTGTTCTCTCTGCTGGTCAAGCGCCTGGAAAACGGCGTCGACGTGCGCGAAGTTGCCGTGGTCGAGGAAACCGCGGGCCAGCCCGAGGCGACGACCGTCCGGCGCCGCGATAGCGCGACCGCGGACTCGCCCGCCGCCGCGCCGGTTCACTGATCGGCGTTCACGCCCGCCTTCGGCGCCCGCTGTCAGGCGGGCTCGGCCAGCAGGCCGTGGCCGAGCCGCTGCGACAGATCGGCGGCCGCCGCCCGGATGGCCGCGGCGACCGGACCATCGACCCGTCCGTCGAAGGTGGCTGCGTTGCCCAGCGCCGTGATCGCCAGCACGATGCGGCCGTCCCGATCGAATACCGGTGTGCTGACCGAATCGACGCCCGCCAGCAGATCGCCATGGACGCTGCCGATCCCGCTGGCCCGCACCTGTTCGCGCAGCTGCGCGACCTCGGCCGCATCGCGCGGAAAGCGCGGCGGCTGCAGCGCGGCGCGCGCCGTCAGTTCGGCCTCGATCCGTGGCGCCGTCACGGCCGGATCGAGAAACGCGGTAAAGACGCGGCCGGTCGCCGAAGACAGCAGCGGCATCACGGAGCCCGGCCGCACATTGACCGTGACCGGCCGCAGCGAATCGCGCCACTGCACCACGGTCGGCCCGTGGCTGCCCCATACCGCGGCCAGCACGGTTTCGCCGGTCGACGCGCATAGGTCGTCGAGCACCGGCGTCACCAGCCGCAGCGGGTCGAGCTGGGCCAGGCACGCCAGCCCCATCCGCAGCGCATTGCGGCCCAGGCTGTAGCGGCCGGTGTCGTCCTGCTCCACATAGCCGCACTTGACGAAGCTGGCGAGGTAGCGGTGCGCCTTGGCGGGGTGCATGCCGGCGGCGAGCGCCACGTCCTTCAGCGGCATCGGGTGCAGGGCGCCGGACAGCGCGTCCAGCACCGACAGCCCGGTCTCCAGTGCCTGCACGCCGGCGCCGCCGCGCTCGCCGCTGCCCTCCCCCTTCTCCTCTTCGCTTCGCTGATTGGCCATTCCGGTCGCTCCCTTTGTCGAGCGCTTGGTTGTTTGATTACGTATAGCGTAATGCTAGCACGCACAACGTAATTTTCTCTTGACAGTCCGCAGACCGCCAATTACTTTTGGCATAACCGCATTACGCCTGACGTAATTGCATCGATCCATGTCGGCAAACGCGGCAACAAGAAGACGGCCCACCGTTCGCTCACCCACCCGAGAGGAGACAAACAATGAGAAAGATCTCGTCGATGCTGGCGCTCGCCGGCACGATGCTGACCGCGCTGGCGCTGGCGCTGGCGCCGCAGGCCGCCGCCCACAGCTTCCCGAGCAAGCCGATTCGCTGGATCGTGCCCTATGCCGCCGGCGGCGGCTCGGACTTCCTGGCCCGCACCATCGGCCAGCAGCTGTCGACCCATATCGGCCAGCCGATCGTGGTCGAGAACAAACCCGGCGCCAACACCGCGATCGCCGCGGCCGAGACCGCGCGCTCGCCGCACGACGGCTATACCGTGATGTCGGCCGACAACGGCACGCTGGTCTTCAACCCGGCGCTGTACAAGACGCTGAGCTACAACCCGACGCGCGACCTGGCGCCGGTCTCGCTGCTGGGCAAGTTTCCGATGATCCTGGTAGTCGGCGCCAATGCTGAATACAAGGACGCGCGCGACTTCCTGACCAAGGTCAAGGCCGCCCCCGGCAAGGTCAGCTACGCCTCGGCCGGCGCCGGCAGCCCGCACCATCTGGCGATGGAACTGCTGAAGGAGCGGGCCGGCCTGCGCATGGTGCATATCGGCTATCGCGGCGCCGCGCCCGCGCTGCTCGACGTGGTCGGCGGCCAGGTGCCGGCGATGATGACCGACCTGGCCGCGGGCGCCGCCTTCCTGAAGGCCGGCAAGCTGCGTCCGCTGGCGGTGGCCAACGCCACCCGGCTGCCGCAGCTGCCCAATGTGCCGACCTTTGCGGAGGTGGGCCTGCAGGGCGTCGAGGCCGCCGCGCTGGTCGGCATGGTGGCGCCGGCCGGCACGCCGCCCGACGTGATCGCCAGGCTGCAGACCAGCGTCGCCGCGGCGATCAAGCAACCCGAGGTCAACCGCAAGCTGGTCGACTTCGGCGTCGAGCCGGTCGGCAGCACGCCGGAGCAATTCGCCGCGTTGCTGCGCAGCGAGACCGCGCTGTGGCACAAGCTGATACGCGACCTGAATATCACGCTCGAATGAGCACGGCAGGCGGGGCCATCGTCGGCCCTGCCCGCTGCGCCTACCTGTTGTAGAGGATCGACCATGAGCGAACGCACCGAACCTGCCCATGCGCAGGGATGCCCTTTTCATGTCCAGCCGCACGGCCAGGCGAACGCCAGCGCGGATGCCGTTGCAACGCCCTTGAGTCCGACCGGCTGCCCGGTCAGCGCGCGCGCCGCGGACTTCGACCCGTTCGAGGACGGCTACCAGCAGGACCCGCCCGACTACGTGCGCTGGGCGCGCGAGCAGGAGCCGGTGTTCTACAGCCCCAGGCTCGGATACTGGGTCGTCACGCGCTACGACGACATCAAGGCGATCTTCCGCGACAACCTGACTTTCAGCCCGTCGATCGCGCTGGAGAAGATCACGCCGACCGGCGACGAAGCCAACGCAGTGCTGGCCTCCTACGGCTACGCGATGAACCGCACGCTGGTCAACGAGGACGAGCCCGCGCACATGCCGCGCCGGCGCGTGCTGATGGAGCCGTTCACGCCCGAACAGCTGCAGCACCACGAGCCGATGGTGCGCCGGCTGACGCGCGAATACGTCGACCGCTTCATCGACGACGGCAAGGCCGACCTGGTCGACCAGATCCTGTGGGAAGTGCCGCTGACCGTCGCGCTGCATTTCCTCGGCGTGCCCGAGGAGGACATGGACCTGCTGCGCAAGTATTCGATCGCCCATACCGTCAATACCTGGGGCCGCCCGAAACCGGAGGAGCAGGTCGAGGTCGCGCACGCGGTCGGCAACTTCTGGCAGCTCGCCGGGCGCATCCTCGACAAGATGCGGCAGGATCCGTCGGGCCCGGGCTGGATGCAGTACGGCATCCGCAAGCAGAAGGAATATCCGGACGTCGTCACCGATTCCTATCTGCATTCGATGATGATGGCCGGCATCGTCGCCGCGCATGAGACCACGGCCAACGCCAGCGCCAACGCGATCAAGCTGCTGCTGCAGCATCCCGACGCCTGGCGCGAGCTGTGCGAGGACCCCAGCCTGATCCCCAACGCGGTCGAGGAATGCCTGCGGCACAACGGCTCGGTCGCGGCCTGGCGGCGGCTGGCCACGCGCGACGTGCAGATTGGCGGCGTCGACATTCCGGCCGGCGCCAAGCTGCTGATCGTCACGTCGTCGGCCAACCACGACGAGCGCCATTTCGCCGACGCCGACCTGTTCGACATCCGCCGCGCCAATGCCAGCGACCAGCTGACCTTCGGCTACGGCGCGCATCAATGCATGGGCAAGAACCTGGCGCGGATGGAGATGCAGATCTTCCTGGAGGAATTCACGCGCCGGCTGCCGCATATGAAGCTGTCGGAGCAGACATTCACCTACGTGCCGAACACCTCGTTCCGCGGACCGGAGCATCTGTGGGTCGAATGGGACCCGAGCCAGAACCCCGAACGGCGCAACCCCGCGCTGCTGCAGGTGCGCACGCCGGTGCGGATCGGCGAGCCGTCCAGCCATGCGATCAACCGCACCGTGGTGGTAGAGAGCATGACGCGCGTGGCCGACGACATCGTGCGGCTGCGGCTCGTTTCACCGGATGGCAAGCCGCTGCCGCGCTGGTCGCCCGGCTCGCATATCGATGTCGAATGCGGCGATACCGGGGTGTCGCGCCAGTATTCGCTGTGCGGCGATCCGGCCGACAGCCGCGCGTTCGAGATCGCGGTGCTGCGCGAGGCTGACAGCCGCGGCGGCTCCGCGTGGATCCATCGCGAACTGAAGGCCGGCGACCGGCTGCGCATCCGCGGTCCGCGCAACCACTTCCGGCTCGACGAAAGCGCGCGCCGGCTGATCCTGATCGCCGGCGGCATCGGCATCACGCCGATCAGCGCGATGGCGCGGCGCGCGAAGGAGCTCGGCATCGACTACCAGCTGCACTACTGCGGCCGCGGCCGCGCGTCGATGGCGCTGCTCGACGAGCTGGCGGCGCTGCATGGCGAGCGGCTGCATGTCTACGCCAGGGACGAAGGCGCGCGCGCCGACCTGGGCGCGCTGCTCGGCCAGCCAGACGCCGCGACGCAGATCTATGCCTGCGGCCCGGCGCGGATGCTCGACGCGCTGGCCGCCTGTTGCGCGGACTGGCCCGAGGACGCGCTGCGGGTCGAGCATTTCACCTCGACGCTGGGCGCGCTCGATCCGAGCAAGGAACAGGCCTTCGAGGCGGAGCTCAAGGACTCGGGCATCGTCGTCGCGGTGCGCGCCGACCAGACGCTGCTGGCCGCGCTGCGCGCCGCCAATATCGACGTGCAGAGCGATTGCGAGGAAGGGCTGTGCGGCTCCTGCGAAGTGCGCGTGCTGGCCGGCGACATCGACCATCGCGACGTGGTGCTGACGCGCGCCGAGCGCGAGGCGAACAGCAAGATGATGAGCTGCTGCTCGCGCGCCCGATGCGGGCGGATCGTGCTCGAGCTGTGAGGGTTCGCGGCGGGGCGGCCGCGTTCAGTTCCCGGTTCGGTCGCCTCGCTTGACTTCCTTCGCGCCTTCCCTGCCCCCTGCCCGCTGCGCCGCGTCGTCGGGCAGCAGCTCGATGCCGTCGAGATCGCGCGCGCAGGTCTCGCGCACGATCGCGACGAAGTCCCGCGCGAACGGCCGCTCGGCCAGCGCCGCCGGCATCGCCGCATACAGCTCGCTCCACAGCCCGCGCGCGCCGATGCGCTTGGCCAGCACATAGTCGTGGTCGACGTAGTTCTTGACGCCCCAGTTCGGCAGCGCCGCGACGCCGCGCCGGCTGGCGACCAGCTGCAGGATCGCCACCGTCAGCTCCGCGGTACGGCGCTGCAGCCGGATGCCGGCCGGCTCCAGCACCTCGCGGATCAGATCGATGCGCGGCTCCGGCACCGGATAGGTGATCAGCGTCTCGCCCTCGAGGTCGGCCGCCTCGAGCCGCCGCCGGTTGCGCAGCCGATGCTCGTTGGCGATCACCGCCAGGATCTCGAAGCGGAATAGCGGCACCACGGCCAGCCCGCGCCGCGTCGGCGGCAACGAGCCAATCACCATGTCGGCCCGGCCCTCGGCCAGCAGCGCCAGCGGATCCGCATGAAAGCCCGCCACCAGGTCGACCTCCACCTCGGGCCAGCGCGTGCGGAATTCGTCCATCACCGGCATCAGCCAGTCGAAGCAGGTGTGGCACTCGAGCACGATGCGCAGCTCGCCGCGCGTATCGCCCTTGAGCCGCTCCAGATCGCGCTCGGCCGCGCTGATCGACGCCAGCACCTCGCGCGACAGCGCCAGAAGACGCTCCCCTGCCGGCGTGAAACGCAGGCCGCCACGCGTACGGTCGAACAACGACAGGCCGTAGTGCGATTCGATCGCCTTGATCTGATGCGACAGCGCGGACTGGCTGACATGGACGCGCTCGGAGGCCGTGGCGAGCTTGCCGGATTCGGCGATGGCGACCAGCGAGCGGAAATGGCGGACTTCGATCATGGAGTCGTCCCTGCCCGGATGCGGGCGGCCAAGGAAAGTCTCGGACTCCTGCCGCCCAAGGGGGCTGCATACCAGCCCCTGATATGAAATGAATTCATATTTTGTTTAAAACATATCACTTGATTCATTCTACCCGCGACCGGACACTGTGCGCCAACTTGTTTTGAAGCGAGATTGGAGCGAGAAATGGCACGCACCCATATTCCGGGATTCCCACGCATCGGCGCGAAACGCGAACTGAAGTTTGCCCAGGAGGCGTTCTGGCGCGGCGAGTCGAGCGAGGCGGCGCTGCGCGAGTGCGCCGCCGGCCTGCGCAAGACGCATTGGCGCCTGCAGGCCGATGCCGGCCTCGATCTGGTTGCCGCCGGCGACTTTGCCTATTACGACCAGATGCTGGGCACCAGCGCCCTGCTCGGCGCGCTGCCTGCGCGCTTCGGCTTCGATCCCCGCACGCTGACGCTGGCGCAGTACTTCGAGCTGGCCCGCGGCAATGCGGCGCAGCCGGCGATGGAAATGACCAAGTGGTTCGATACCAACTACCACTACCTGGTGCCGGAACTGGGCCCCGACACGCGCTTCGACGGCGGGGTCGACTGGCTGTTCGACGAGATCGACGAGGCGCTGGCGCTGGGCCACCGCGTCAAGCCGGTGCTGGTGGGACCGGTCACCTGGCTGTGGCTCTCCAAGACCCATGTCACCGGCTTCGACCGACTGACGCTGCTGCCGCGGCTGGCCGCCGCCTATCGCGACATCCTGCAGCGGCTGCATGCGCGCGGCATCGAATGGGTGCAGCTCGACGAGCCGGCGCTGTGCCTCGAGCTGGACGGTGCCTGGCTGGACGCGTATGACACCGCCTACGCCGCCCTCGCGGACTGCGGCGTCAAGCTGCTGCTGGCGACCTACTTCGACTCGGCGGCGGACCACGCCGCCCGCGCCGCCGCGCTGCCGGTGCACGGTTTCCACCTGGACCTGGTGCGCGCGCCGCAGCAGTGGCAGGCCTGGCGCGAAGTGCTGCCGGCCGATGCCGTGCTGTCGGCCGGCGTCATCGACGGCCGCAATATCTGGCGCGCCGACCTGCGCGCGATCCTCGCGCGGCTCGCACCGCTGCACGCCGAACTCGGCGACCGCCTGTGGTTGGCACCGTCCTGCTCGCTGCTGCATGTGCCGGTGTCGCTGGCGCCGGAAACGCGCCTCGACCCCGAAATCCGCAACTGGCTCGCGTTCGCCACCGAGAAGCTGGATGAGCTGAAGGTGCTGGCCGCCGCGCTGAACGACGGCGACGCCGCGGTGGCCGACGCGCT
>NZ_AMPR02000010.1:0-14729 GCF_000307735.3 Cupriavidus sp. HPC(L)
AGACCACGCCGGCGCAGACGCCTGCACAGGCAGCCGCGCAGGGCCAAAGCCCCGCCGCGACGCCGGCGCCGGCGGAAGCCGACACCAACAATCCCGCGCTGCATCCGCAGCAACCGTTCTCGGGCATCGCCTCGCAGAACATCTTCGACGTGCCCGAGCGCGACATTGCCGCCGAGGCGCGCGAGCAGCAGAGCCGCACGCGCACGCAGCCGGGCAACAACGCGCCAGTCTGGCGCGAGATCAATTCGGACCAGCGCCACTACAGCAGCCTGCCGGACAAGGAAGCCGGCGTGCTGATCCTGCGTACCGGCCAGGAATGGCGGCTGTTGCGCAACGGCGTGATCACGGTCTGGGGCGGCTGGCTGCTGGTGCTGGTACCGGCGGCGATCCTGGCCTTCTTCGTCTGGCGCGGCACCATTCCGCTGAAGTCGCAGCCGACCGGCCGCATGATCGAGCGCTTCACGCCGCTGGAGCGCATCGTCCACTGGACCATGGCGATCGCCTTCGTGGTGCTGGCGGTATCGGGCATCGTGATGCTGTTCGGCAAGCATTTCCTGCTGCCGATCATGGGCCATACGCTGTTCGGCTGGCTGACCTATCTGCTGAAGAACGTGCACAACATCGTCGGCCCGGTCTTCACGCTGTCGCTGATCGTCGGCTTCGTGATCTTCGTGCGCGACAACCTGCCGTCGCGCGACGATATCCGCTGGCTGACCAGCCTGGGCGGCATCGCCAGCGGCAAGCATGTGCCGAGCGGCCGCTTCAACGCCGGAGAGAAGGGCTGGTTCTGGGTCGGGGTGTTCCTGCTCGGTCTGCTGATCTCGGCCTCGGGCTTCGTGCTCGACAAGATCGTGCCGGGGCTGGACTACTACCGCACCACGATGCAGCTGGCCCATATCGTCCACTCGATCGCCGCGATCGTGATGATGGCGATGGCGTTCGGCCACATCTACATGGGCACGATCGGCATGGAAGGCGCCTATCGCGCGATGCGCGACGGCTATGTCGACGAGGCCTGGGCGAAGGAGCACCACGAGCACTGGTACGACGACGTCAAGTCCGGCAAGATCCCGGCCCAGCGTTCCACGCCTTCGCGCCGCCAGCCGGAACGGCGGCCCGCGCCCGGCGAGGCGTAAGCACCGTCGTTCCGCTACGTACGGACCAGGCCGGGATGAGCGCTACAATGCATGCTCGACATCACCGTGACAGGAGGTTCGGCATGAAGCGTATTCTTTTCGGTCTGGTGGCAAGCGGCGCGCTGGCAGCGTGTTCGCAGACGGGACCCATCGGGAAGATGATGGGCGGCGGTGCGACGGCCGAGCGAGCCGTGGCGCCGCTGACCGCCAAGAGCGGCACCAATACCCAGGGCACCGTGACCTTCACCCAGCATGGCGATCATGTGATGGTGCTGGCCGACGTGACCGGCCTGCCGCCGAATTCGGTGCATGGCTTCCACGTCCACGAGAAGGGCGACTGCTCGGCCCCCGATGCGATGAGCGCCGGCGGCCATTTCAACCCGACCGGGAAGCCGCACGGTTCCGTCAATACGCCGGACCATCATGTCGGCGACATGCCGAACCTGACCGCCGACGCCAATGGCCGCGCGCGCGCCAGCTTCCAGCTGACCAGCATGACCGTCGCGCCCGGCGCGAACAGCGTGGTCGGCCGTGCGGTGGTCGTGCACAAGGACCCCGACGACTACAAGACCCAGCCCACCGGCAATTCGGGCGGCCGCATCGCCTGCGGCGTGGTGGTCAAGTCCTGACCGGCGCGGCCGGCGCCGTGGCTCCGCCCTGACCAACCAGGCGGGCTCGCCATCGCGCCGGCCCCGTCCCGATGTTCCAGATTTCCACGTAACCATGTCCCTGCGTCCCGAACTGAGCCAAGCCGCCGTCCCGCTGATCGAGGAGGTCGAGGTGGTCGACGAGCAGGGCCGCGTGCGCGCCGCCTTCCTGCCCGGCGAACGGCCGCTGACGGTCTATCTGGACAAGCGCGAGCTGGTCACGCTGATGACGCTGGGCGGCGCCCCGGAGGCGCTGGTGCTCGGCTACCTGCGCAACCAGCGGCTGGTCGAGTCGATCGAGGACATCGCCGCGATCCAGGTCGACTGGGAGACCGAGTCGGCCGCGGTGACCACGCGCGGCGGTGTCGACCGCATCGAGGAGCGCACCGCGCGCAAGATCGTCACCACCGGCTGCGGCCAGGGCACGGTGTTCGGCTCGCTGCTCGACGAAGTCGACCAGATCCGGCTGCCCGACGACGCGGTGCTGGACCAGCAGACGCTCTACAGCATCGTCGACACGATCCGGCTGCAGCAGTCGGTCTACAAGCAGGCGGGCTCCGTCCATGGCTGCGCGCTGTTCCACGGCCGCGAGCTGCTGATGTTCATCGAGGACGTGGGCCGCCACAACGCGGTCGACGCGATCGCCGGACGGATGTGGCTGGAAGGAATGGACGGCGCCGACAAGGTGTTCTACACCACCGGCCGCCTGACCTCGGAGATGGTCATCAAGGGCGCGCAGATGGGCATTCCCTTCCTGCTGTCGCGCTCGGGCGTCACGCAGATGGGCTATCAGATGGCGAAGCGCGTCAACATGACGCTGTTCGCGCGCTGCACCGGCAAGCATTTCCTGCTCTATACCGGCCGCCAGCGCTTCCGTCATAGCGAGCCGCAGGCCGCGGTGGCCTGAGGCCGGTCCAGTCCTGAAGTCCCATTGCCCGGCCTTGCCGGGCAGGCTGCGCTTTGGTTGTACAATGCGGCCCATTGCGCGCCATGCCGCCCGTTGCGGCGTTCCACTTCGCGGCGCTTCTTCCGTTCACCGCTACCTTATGAGCATCAAATCCGACAAGTGGATCCGCCGCATGGCGGAGCAGCATGGCATGATCGAGCCGTTCGAGCCGGGCCAGGTCAGGGAAACGGATGGCCGCAAGATCGTTTCCTATGGCACCTCGAGCTACGGCTACGACATCCGCTGCGCCGACGAATTCAAGATCTTCACCAACATCAACAGCACGATCGTCGACCCGAAGAACTTCGACGAGAAGTCGTTCGTCGACTTCAAGGGCGATGTCTGCATCATCCCGCCGAACTCGTTCGCGCTGGCCCGCACGGTCGAATATTTCCGCATCCCGCGCAGCGTGCTGACGATCTGCCTGGGCAAGAGCACCTATGCGCGCTGCGGCATCATCGTCAACGTGACGCCGTTCGAGCCCGAGTGGGAGGGCTACGTGACGCTGGAATTCTCGAACACCACGCCGCTGCCCGCGAAGATCTATGCCGGCGAGGGCTGCGCCCAGGTGCTGTTCTTCGAGAGCGACGAGGTCTGCGAGACCTCGTACCGCGACCGCGGCGGCAAATACCAGGGCCAGCACGGTGTCACGCTGCCGAAAACCTGATTGCCCTACAATGCGGGCCAATGGCGCTTGACGCTGCAAGACCACCGCACCGACCGCCATCACGGAACACCCAGAACCGGCGCAGCGGCCTGACCGCTTCGCCATGAATATCCGAGCCACATGTCCCCGCGCGCCGAACGCGGGCCATGTGGCTCAAGTCCTTTTGCCTCTCTCTCCTTTCCGCGAGGACGCCCGATGAAATTCCGCTTCCCCGTCATCATCATCGATGAAGACTTCCGCTCCGAGAACATCTCCGGCTCGGGCATCCGTGCGCTGGCCCAGGCCATCGAGGCCGAGGGCATGGAGGTGATGGGCCTGACCAGCTATGGCGACCTGACCTCGTTCGCGCAGCAGTCCAGCCGCGCCTCGTCCTTCATCGTGTCGATCGACGACGACGAGTTCGCCAGCGGCGCCGACGAGCCCGAAGCGGCGGCGATCGAGAAGCTGCGCGCCTTCGTCACCGAGGTGCGCCGGCGCAACGCCAACCTGCCGATCTTCCTGTACGGCGAGACCCGTACCTCGCGCCATATCCCGAACGACATCCTGCGCGAGCTGCACGGCTTCATCCACATGTTCGAGGACACGCCCGAGTTCGTGGCCCGGCATATCATCCGCGAAGCCAAGGTCTATCTCGAATCGCTGGCGCCGCCATTCTTCAAGGCGCTGATCGACTACGCGCAGGACAGTTCGTACTCGTGGCACTGCCCGGGCCACTCGGGCGGCGTTGCCTTCCTGAAGAGCCCGGTCGGCCAGGTGTTCCACCAGTTCTTCGGCGAGAACATGCTGCGCGCCGACGTCTGCAATGCGGTCGACGAACTGGGCCAGCTGCTGGACCACACCGGGCCGGTCGCGGCCTCCGAGCGCAATGCCGCACGGATCTTCAACTCCGACCACATGTTCTTCGTCACCAACGGCACGTCGACGTCGAACAAGATGGTCTGGCATGCCAACGTGGCGCCCGGTGACATCGTGGTGGTCGACCGCAACTGCCACAAGTCGATCCTGCACGCGATCATGATGACCGGCGCGATCCCGGTGTTCCTGATGCCGACGCGCAACCACTACGGCATCATCGGCCCGATCCCGAAGAGCGAGTTCGACCCGGAGACCATCCGCAGGAAGATCGCCGCGCATCCGTTCGCCAGCCAGGCGAAGAACCAGAAGCCGCGCATCCTGACGATCACGCAGGGTACCTACGACGGCGTGCTGTACAACGCCGAGCAGATCAAGGAGATGCTGGCGGCCGAGATCGACACGCTGCATTTCGACGAGGCCTGGCTGCCGCACGCGGCGTTCCACGACTTCTATCGCAACATGCACGCGATCGGGCGCGATCGTCCGCGCAGCAAGGACGCGCTGGTGTTCGCCACGCAGTCGACCCACAAGCTGCTGGCGGGGCTGTCGCAGGCCTCGCAGATCCTCGTGCAGGACTCCGAGACGCGCAAGCTGGACCGGTACCGCTTCAACGAGGCGTACCTGATGCATACGTCGACGAGCCCGCAGTATTCGATCATCGCCTCGTGCGACGTGGCCGCGGCGATGATGGAAGCGCCCGGCGGCACCGCGCTGGTCGAGGAGAGCATCCAGGAGGCGCTGGACTTCCGCCGCGCGATGCGCAAGGTCGAGGGGGACTACGACGCCGGCAACAACGGCGACTGGTGGTTCAAGGTCTGGGGCCCGGAAGACCTGAACGAGGACGGCATCGGCGACCGCGAGGACTGGATGCTGAAGGCCAACGACCGCTGGCACGGCTTCGGCGACCTGGCCGACGGCTTCAACCTGCTCGACCCGATCAAGGCCACGATCATCACGCCGGGGCTCGACGTCGACGGCGAGTTCAGCGAACGCGGCATTCCGGCGGCGATCGTCACCAAGTACCTGGCCGAGCACGGCATCATCATCGAGAAGACGGGTCTGTACTCGTTCTTCATCATGTTCACCATCGGCATCACCAAGGGCCGCTGGAACTCGCTGGTGACCGAGCTGCAGCAGTTCAAGGACGACTACGACCAGAACCAGCCGCTGTGGCGCGTGCTGCCGGAATTCGTCGCCCGCTTCCCGCAGTACGAGCGGATGGGACTGCGCGACCTGTGCGACGCGATCCACAGCGTCTACAAGGCCAACGACGTCGCGCGCGTGACCACCGAGATGTACCTGTCGGACATGGAACCGGCGATGAAGCCGTCGGATGCCTGGGCGATGATGGCGCACCGCGAGATCGAGCGGGTGCCGGTCGACGACCTCGAGGGCCGCGTCACCGCGATCCTGCTGACGCCGTACCCGCCCGGCATTCCGCTGCTGATCCCCGGCGAGCGCTTCAACCGGACCATCGTCCAGTACCTGAAGTTCGCGCGCGAGTTCAACCAGCTGTTCCCGGGCTTCGAGACCGATATCCACGGCCTGGTGGCCGAGGAGATCGACGGCAAGCGCGTGTACTTCGTCGATTGCGTGAAGCAGACGGCTTGACGGCGGCGGCACGGTAAAGAAAACGGCCGGCATCAACGGATGCCGGCCGTTTTGCTTGATGCCGTCGTTCGAGCGTGGCCGGCTCGAACGATCCCGTCTCGAAACTACTTCTTCTCGAACTCGAACACCGGTGCCGCCGGGCCGCTGTCGTTCGACTGAGCCGGCGCGCTGGGGGTCTCGAGCTGCGCGCCGCCTGGCAGCGTCGGTGCTTCGGGCGCCTCCGATGGGCCGGTCGAACCCGGTGCGCTCGGCGCCGGCTGCGTGGTCGTGCCGAAGTCGATGTCCAGGCTGCGCGTGATGCTGCGGTCCTGGGCCTTCGTCTTGTCGGTGGTCACCAGGCCCGGGAAGATGATGATCAGGGCCACCATGATCAGCTGGATCACCACGAACGGCACCGAACCCCAGTAGATGTCCGAGGTCTTGACCGAGCGCGGCGCGACCGAGCGCAGGTAGAACAGCGAGAAGCCGAACGGCGGGTGCATGAACGAAGTCTGCATGTTGACCGCCAGCAGCACGCCGAACCAGATCAGGTCGATGCCCAGCTTGTCGGCGACCGGGCCGACCAGCGGCACCAGGATGAAGGCCAGCTCGAAGAAGTCCAGGAAGAAGGCGAGCAGGAAGAACAGCACGTTGACCGCGATCAGGAAGCCGGTCTGGCCGCCGGGCAGCGCCGTCAGCAGATGCTCGACCCACAGGTGGCCGTCGACGCCGTAGAAGGTCAGCGAGAACACCCGCGCGCCGATCAGGATGAAGATCACGAAGGCCGACAGCTTCAGCGTCGACTCCATCGCCTGCTTGGTCAGGCCCAGGTTCAGCCGGCCCTTGATCAGCGCCAGCACCAGCGCGCCGAGCGCGCCCATGCCACCGCCCTCGGTCGGCGTCGCCACACCGATGAAGATCGTGCCCAGCACCAGGAAGATCAGCGCCAGCGGCGGGATCAGCACGAAGGTCACCTTCTCGGCCATCTGCGACAGCAGATTGAGCTTGAGCACGCGGTTGATCACGGCCAGCACGAAGGCGAACGAGATCGCCGCGCCGATCGACACCACCAGCCGCTCGTCGAGCGGGCCGCCGGGGTTGTAGTTCAGGTCGACCACCACGCCGACCACTACGGCCAGCGCGGTCAGCACCAGCACCGAGGTCGAGCCGCTCTTGCCGCTGGGCTCGCGGAAGGTGCGCGCTTCCAGCGGCAGCGCCGGCGCCGAGGCCGGCTTGATCAGCGTCATCAGCAGCACGTACAGCATGTACAGGCCGGTCAGCACCATGCCGGGCACGAACGCGCCCTTGTACATGTCGCCGACCGAGCGGCCCAGCTGGTCGGCCAGCACGATCAGCACCAGCGACGGCGGAATGATCTGCGCCAGCGTGCCCGACGCGGCGATCACGCCGGTGGCCAGCCGCTTGTCGTAGTTGTACTTGAGCATCAGCGGCAGCGAGATCAGCCCCATCGAGATCACCGAGGCCGCCACCACGCCGGTGGTCGCCGCCAGCAGCGCGCCGACGAAGATCACCGCGTAGGCGAGGCCCCCGCGGATCGGGCCGAACAGCTGGCCGATCGTATCGAGCAGATCCTCGGCCATGCCGGACCGCTCCAGTATCAGCCCCATGAAGGTGAAGAACGGAATCGCCAGCAGCGTGTCGTTCTCGATGATGCCGAACAGCCGGCTCGGCAGCGCCTGCAGCAGCTCCGGCGGAAGCAGGCCCAGCTCGATGCCGATGAAGGCGAACAGCAGGCCGTTGGCGGCCAGCGCGAAGGCGATCGGAAAGCCCGACAGCAGGAAGACCACCAGGGAGCCGAACATGATCGGCGCCATGTTGTCGATCAGGAATTGCGTCATCGCGGTCCTCGCTTACGGGGTTGCCGGGGGACCGGAGCGGCCGCCATCGGTCAGCGCGGCGGCGTTTTCCGCGGGGCTGTGACCATGCTTGCGGAACGCTTCGAACGGCAGGTCGCCCTTCAGATAGGCAAAGCGCTTGATCAGCTCGGACAGGCCTTGCAGGTTCAGCAGCGCGAAGCCCGCGACGATCAGGAACTTGGCCGGCCAGCGGATCAGGCCGCCGGCGTTGCCCGACATCTCGTGCCCGGCATAGGACAGCCAGAAGTAGGGGATCGACAGCCACAGGATGATCAGCGAGATCGGCAGCAGGAACAGCAGGATGCCGAAGATGTCGATCCAGACTTGCGTGCGCTCCGAGAAGCGTCCGGCAATCACGTCGATGCGGACATGCTCGTCCTTGCGCAGGGTGTACGGCGCGCCGAGCAGGAACACGCCGGCGAACATGTACCACTGCAGTTCGAGCCAGGCGTTGGAGCTGATGCTGAAGGTGTAGCGAATGATGGCGTTGCCCGCGCAGACCAGTACGGCCAGCAGGATCAGCCATTTCGCCCACCTCCCGATGGCATCGTTCACGGCGTCGATAAGCCGTGAGATCCTCATGAGGAGAGACATGTGAACGTCCTAGGGATGGGGAAAAACCGGGGTGGCGCGTCAGTTTACGGTTGAACGCCACGGCAAATCGCTAGGGTTAATCCCCAATTCGTCACATTGTCTGGGTTGTTTGTCCCGGAAGCGGGCCGGCGGAGGGAGACGGGAAGGGAAGGCGGGAGGGGAGGATTCCCCACCTTGGTGGGGAGCGTCCCCGTGGGGAACGGGGACGCTGCAAAGCGGGTGGCCGATCGACGGGTCAGCCGATCAGCCGATCGGTCCTTCGCTCAGCCGGCCTTGCGCGCGGCCGCGATGGCGGCGCGGACCTGGTCAGGCGCGGTGCCGCCGATATGGTTGCGGGCGGCGACCGAGCCTTCGAGCGTCAGCACGCCGTGCACGTCGTCGCCGATCAGCGCCGCCTTGTCGCCCAGGCCGGTGGCATCGCGCAGCTCGGCCACGGTCAGATCGGCCAGGTCGCACTGGCGCGCGTCGCAGGCGCGCACGGCGTGGGCCACCGCCTCGTGCGCGTCACGGAACGGCAGCCCCTTCTTGACCAGGTAGTCGGCCAGGTCCGTCGCGGTCGCATAGCCCTGCAGCGCGGCGGCGCGCATCGCGTCGGGCTTGACCGTGATGCCCGGCACCATGTCCGCGAAGATGCGCAGCGTGTCGACCACGGTATCGACCGTATCGAACAGCGGCTCCTTGTCTTCCTGGTTGTCCTTGTTGTATGCCAGCGGCTGGCCCTTCATCAGCGTCAGCAGGCCGATCAGGTGGCCGTTGACGCGGCCGGTCTTGCCGCGCGCGAGCTCCGGCACGTCCGGGTTCTTCTTCTGCGGCATGATCGAGCTGCCGGTGCAGAAGCGGTCCGCGATATCGATGAAGCCGACGCGCGGGCTCATCCACAGCACCAGCTCTTCCGAGAAGCGCGACACGTGGGTCATGATCAGCGCCGAGGCGGCGCAGAACTCGATGGCGAAATCCCGGTCGGACACCGCGTCCAGCGAGTTGCGGCAGACGCCGTCGAAGCCCAGCTGCTGCGCAACGAACTCCCGGTCGATCGGGTAGCTGGTGCCGGCCAGCGCGGCGGCGCCCAGCGGCAGCCGGTTGACGCGCTTGCGGGCGTCCTGCATGCGCTCGGCATCGCGCGTGAACATCTCGACGTAGGCCAGCAGGTGGTGGCCGAAGGTCACCGGCTGCGCGACCTGCAAATGGGTGAAGCCCGGCAGGATCGTGTCGGCGTGCTGCTCGGCCAGATCGAGCAGCGCGTTGCGCAGGTCGCCCAGCAGGCCGACGATGTTGTCGATCTCGCTGCGCAGCCACAGGCGGATATCGGTCGCCACCTGGTCGTTGCGGGAGCGGCCGGTATGCAGCCGCTTGCCGGCATCGCCGACCAGCGCGGTCAGCCGCGCCTCGATATTCAGGTGGACGTCTTCCAGGTCCAGCTTCCATTCAAAGTTGCCGGCCTCGATCTCGCCGCGGATCTGCGCCATGCCGCGCTCGATCTCGGCCCGGTCGGCGTCGCTGATGATGCCCTGCCGGGCCAGCATCGCCGCATGCGCCAGCGAGCCCTGGATATCGAACAGCGCGAGGCGCTTGTCGAAGAACACCGAAGCGGTGTAGCGCTTCACCAGGTCGGACATCGGTTCGGAGAAGCGGGCGGACCAGGCTTCGCCTTTCTTGGCAAGTTGGGAGGTCATGGCGGTAGGGAACTGGACAGTGCCCACGCACCGAGGCGTGCCGGGCAACGGAAAGGATAGGAAAAGCGGGAATTATATCGTTGCCCGGCAGAGGCGACGGGCGAAACCGTGTTGTCCTGCCTTCGGTACTACGCGCAAGAGCCTAATTCTGGCGCAATATTCGTCTATAAACGAGCGAGCGTATTGCTGAGCCCGAGCGGGGCAACAGGGAGAAGTCGGTGAGAAGCAGACCGCATGACGAGGCGATGGCCGAGTTGTACCGCAGCGATCCGGCGCTGGCGCTCGATGTAATCAACGGCATCCTGGCGGACGGCGACCAGGGCGAGCTGCTCACCGTGCTGCGCCAACTGGCACAAGCGTTCGGCGGCGTGCAGGCAGTAGCCGAACGTGCGCAATTGAACCCCACACAGCTGTACCGGACGCTTTCGCCCAAAGGGAACCCGGCGCTGAGCAGCCTGACGGCCATCCTCAAGGCAATGGGCTTGCGCCTGGCGGTGCGGCCGCTCGACCGTTCGGTATCGACACGCGCGGCTTGACCGCTGGGCTGGAGGACTGGCCCGTCCTCCAGCGGTGTATCGTCAACCGGTATTGCGCAGCCCCGCCGCAATCCCGTTGATCGTCAGATGGATGCCGCGCCGCACGCGCACGTCGTCGCCGTCCTTGCCGGCCCGGTAGCGCTTGAGCAGTTCGACCTGCAGGTGGTTCAGCGGGTCCAGGTAGGCGAAGCGGTTCTTGATCGAGCGGGCCAGCAGCGGGTTGTCGGCCAGGCGGTCGTGCTTGCCGGTGACCAGTCCCAGCATCTCGCCGGTCAGATGCCACTCGGTGCTGATGCGGTTGAACACGGCCTTGCGCAGCGCCGCGTCGTCGCACAGCTGGGCGTAGCGCGAGGCGACCGCCAGATCGGTCTTGGCCAGCACCATGTCCATGTTGGACAGCAGCGTCGAGAAGAAGGGCCACGTCTTGACCATGCGGCGCAGCGTCGCCACCAGCGCCTTGCGGGCCTTGTCGTCGCCGGCCTCATCGAGCAGCGCGCGCACGGCGCTGCCGAAGCCGAACCAGCCCGGCAGCAGCAGGCGGCACTGGCCCCACGAGAAGCCCCACGGAATCGCCCGCAGATCCTCGATGCGGCGGTTCTTCTTGTCCATCAGCTTGCGCGAGGCCGGGCGGGAGCCCAGGTTCAGATCGGCGATCTCGGTGATCGGCGTGGTGGCGAAGAAGTAGTCCTTAAAGCCCGGGGTGTCGTAGACCAGGTCGCGGTAGGCGACGAAGGCGCGGTCCGACAGCCGCTGCATGATGCTCTCGAACGTCGCCAAGTCCTTGGGCGCGTTCTGCGTCGGCAGCAGCGATGCCTCCAGCGTGGCGGCGATCACCGTCTCCAGGTTGCGGCGGCCGATCTCGGCGTTGGCGAACTTGCTGTTGATGATTTCGCCCTGCTCAGTCAGCCGGATCTGCCCGTTGACCGTGCCGGGCGGCTGCGACAGGATGGCCTGGTAGGTCGGGCCGCCGCCGCGTCCGACCGTGCCGCCCCGGCCGTGGAACAGCCGCAGCTTGATCCTGCGTTGGGCGAACAGCTGCACCAGCGCGAGTTCGGCCTTGTACAGCTCCCAGTTCGAGGTCAGGAAGCCGCCGTCCTTGTTCGAATCCGAATAGCCGAGCATCACCTCCTGCTCGCCGCCCTGATTGGCCAGCACCGCGGCAAAGCCGGGCAGATCGAGCAGCGCCTGCATGATGCCGCTGGCGTTGCGCAAGTCCTCGATGGTCTCGAACAGCGGAATCACCATCAGTTCCATGCGCGCCGGATCGTTCTTGCTGCCCAGCGTGCCGCGCAGCATGCCGGTCTCCTTCTGCAGCAGCATGACCTCGACCAGGTCCGACAACGTCTCGGTGTGCGAGATGATGTAGTTGCGCGCGACGCGGGCGCCGTAGCGGGCGCGCAGTTCGCGCGCGGTCGTCAGCACGCGCAGCTCGCTTTGGGTTTGCTCGGAATAGGTATGCCAGGGCAGCGTCAGCAGTCGCGGCTGGCGCAGTTCGGCCAGCAGCAGCTCGAGCTTGCGCTCCTCGGACAGCGCGGCGTAGTCCGCCTCGACGCCAGCGGCGGCGAACAGCTCGGCGATCACGGCCTCGTGCACGTCGGACACCTGGCGCATGTCGATCGAGGCCAGATGGAAGCCGAACACGCCGATCGCGCGGTGCAGCGCATCGATGCGGGCGCGCGCCAGCGCCTCGCCGTGGTGCTCGCGCAGCGAGTCGATCACCACCTCGATGTCGGCGGCGAAGGACTCCGCACTGGCGTAGGGCTCGGCGTCGGCGACCGGATGGCGCGGCGCCGCGCGGCCGGTCAGCGCATGGCAGGTCGCGGCCAGCCGCGCGTAGATGCCGATCAGCGCGCGCCGGTACGGCTCGTCGGCGCGGTGCTCGGAGCGGTCCGGCGACGCGTCGGCCAGCGCCAGCAGCGCGGGGCTGGCCTCGACCATCAGCGTGGACATCGACAGCTCGGCGCCCAGCGCGTGAACCTCGTCGAGATACCACTCGAGGATCAGCAGCGCCTGCTGGCAGGCCGCGTGCTCAAGCGTGTCCGCCGTGACGTTGGGGTTGCCGTCGCGATCGCCGCCGATCCACGAGCCCATCTGGAAGAACGGCGGCAGCGGACCGGGTTCGGTCTTGGCGCGGCGCGAGGCCGGGAATACCGCGGCGATGTCCTCCTCCAGCTCGGTCATCAGCTGCGGGATGCCGCGCAGGAAGGTGGTGCGGTAGTACGACAGCGCGTTCTCGATCTCATCGACGACCATCAGCCGCGTATTGCGCAGCATCCGCGTCTGCCACAGCGTGGTGACCTTGGCGCGCAGCTGGGCGGTGTTGTGCGCCAGTTCGCGCGCCGTCATCGGCAGGTCGCGCTCGGCCAGCAGACGGGCGATCTCGCGCTCGGCGTCCAGGATGCTCTTGCGCTGGACCTCGGTCGGGTGCGCGGTCAGCACCGGCACGATCAGCGCCTCGTCGAAGAACTTGCGCAGCTGCTTGCCGGTGACGCCGGCGGCGTCGATGGCCTGCAGCGCGCGCGCCATGCTGCCCGGCTGGGGCGGCGAGCCGGCCAGCGCATGGACGCGCCGGCGGCGGTTGTGGTGCTGGTCCTCGGCGATATTGGCCAGATGCGAGAAGTAGCTGAAGGCGCGCACCACCTGGTTGGTCTGGTCGCGCGACAGCCGCTTGAGCAGCCGGTCCAGCTCGGCCGCGGCGGCGCGGTCGTTCTCGCGGCGAAAACGCACCGCGGTCTGGCGGATCGTCTCGACGATCTGGAAGGCTGCCTCGCCTTCCTGCTCGCGCAGCACGTCGCCGAGCAGGCGACCCAGGAAGCGGATGTCCTCGCGCAGGGGCAGGTCCTTGTCGTTGGCCGCCTTGCGCGCCGGTGCTGCCGGCACCACTTCGAGGTGGGAGGCCGGTTTTGCGGCGGCGCGGCGGGTCGGGCGGGCGGTGGAAAGTGTCGGCTGGGCCGCTTCGACGGTCGGGGGCGAGGGGGCGTCTGTCCCTGGTCCGATCGATCCATTGGCGTCTTCGCGCCTGCCGATTCCGTTTGCGCCGTCGCCGGCGGTTTCCGATCGGCCTCGGACTGCGCGGATCCGGCGGCCGGCCGGGCGCGCTGCTGGCTGCGTCATGCAATCTCCTCTGCGTTTGGTTCTGATGCTGCTGTTGTTTCCGATCGTTCCGATCGCCTTCCAGACCCGGTGTTGCCCTGGCCGCTTTGCCCCGGCTCTTCGGCCTTCGGACGCCACGCCGCCAGCTTCCGGGACGGCGGCCGGACCGGCAGGGGGTGCGTGCTACCATTCGCGGCATGCAAGCTTCCGTCCCTTCCGCATCCTCATCCGCCGCGCCGGGCAGGCTGGTGATCGCGTCACGCGAAAGCCGGCTGGCCATGTGGCAGGCCGAACATGTGCGTGCTGCGTTGCAACAATACTATCCCGCGTGCGATGTGTCCATTCTGGGTATGACTACCCGGGGTGACCAGATTCTGGACCGCAGCCTCTCCAAGGTCGGCGGCAAGGGCCTGTTCGTCAAGGAGCTGGAAGTGGCGATGGCCGAGGGCCGGGCCGACTTGGCGGTGCACTCGCTGAAGGACGTGCCGATGGAGCTGCCCGAGGGGTTCGCGCTGGCCGCCGTGATGGAGCGTGAGGATCCGCGCGACGCGCTGGTGTCGACCCGCTTCGCCTCGCTCGACGAGATGCCTGCCGGCACCGTGGTCGGTACCTCGAGCCTGCGCCGCGAGGCCGCGCTGCGCAGCCGCTATCCGCATCTGGTGGTGCAGCCGCTGCGCGGCAATCTCGATACGCGGCTGGCCAAGCTCGATCGCGGCGACTACGGCGCGATCATCCTCGCCGCGGCCGGCCTGAAGCGCCTGGGCCTGGCCGGTCGTATCCGCGCGCTGCTGGAGCCGGCGACCTCGCTGCCGGCCGCCGGGCAGGGCGCGTTGGGCATCGAGATCCGCTCCGATCGCCCCGAACTGGCCGCCTGGCTGGCGCCACTGAATCATCTTTCCACCGCGCTGGCGGTCGGCGCGGAGCGGGCGGTATCGCGCCGGCTCGGCGGCTCCTGCCAGGTGCCGCTGGCCGCTCACGCGCACTGGGATGGCATCCGCCTGCATCTGGACGCCTTCGTCGCCACGCCGGACGGCGCGCGCAGCGTGCACGCGCAGCGCGCGGTCGAAGTGGCCAGCGCCGCCGACGCGGAAGCGCTGGGCAACGCCGTCGCCGAC
>NZ_AMPR02000009.1:0-14798 GCF_000307735.3 Cupriavidus sp. HPC(L)
GCTGCGTCGCCGCGGCCGGAGCGGCCGGCTTGGCCGCCGGGGCTTCCTGGCGCGGAGCGCGCTCGGGGCGCGGCACCGAAACCGGCGCCGGCTGCTCGGGGGTGATGCCCTTGACCGCGGCTTCCTGGCGCGGCTTGGCGTCTTCCTTCTTGCGGCTGCTGTAGCTGGTGTCCGCCTCCAGTTCCTTGGCGGCGGCCTCGGCCATCCGGTAGCTGGCGGTGCTTTCTTCCAGGCGCGGATCGTCGTGGCGCAGGCGCTCGAGCTTGTAGTGCGGCGTTTCCAGATGCTTGTTCGGGATCAGCAGCACGTTGACCTTGAAGCGCAGCTCGATCAGGTTGATGTCCTGGCGCTTCTCGTTGAGCAGGAAGGCGGCGACCTCGACCGGCACCTGGCAGTGGATCGCGGCGGTGTTTTCCTTCATCGCCTCTTCCTGGATGATGCGCAGCACCTGCAGGGCGGACGATTCGGTATCGCGGATGTGGCCGGTGCCGTTGCAGCGCGGGCAGGTGATATGCGAGCCCTCGGACAGCGACGGACGCAGGCGCTGGCGCGACAGCTCCATCAGGCCGAAGCGGCTGATCTTGCCCATCTGCACGCGCGCGCGGTCATGGCGCAGCGCGTCCTTCAGGCGCGTCTCGACGTCCTTCTGCGCCTTGTTCGACTCCATGTCGATGAAGTCGATGACGATCAGGCCGCCCAGGTCGCGCAGGCGCAGCTGGCGAGCAATCTCGTCGGCCGCTTCGAGGTTGGTGCGCAGCGCGGTTTCCTCGATGTCGGCACCCTTGGTGGCGCGCGCCGAGTTGACGTCGACCGAGACCAGCGCCTCGGTGTGGTCGATCACGATGGCGCCGCCCGACGGCAGCATCACCATGCGGGAATACGCCGATTCGATCTGGTGTTCGATCTGGAAACGCGAGAAGAGGGGCACGTCGTCCCGGTACTTCTTCACGCGGTTCATGTTGTCGGGCATCACCACGCTCATGAAGGCGCGGGCCTGCTCGTAGATGTCGTCGGTGTCGATCAGGATCTCGCCGATGTCGGGCTGGAAGTAGTCGCGGATCGCGCGGATCACCAGGCTCGATTCGAGATAGATCAGCAGCGGCGCCTTGTTGTCGCCGGCGGCGCCGTCGATGGCCTTCCACAGCTGCAGCAGGTAGTTCAGGTCCCACTGCAGTTCCTCGGCCGAGCGGCCGATGCCGGCGGTGCGGGCGATGATGCTCATGCCGTCGGGCACGGTCAGCTGGCCCATCGTCTCGCGCAGTTCCTGGCGGTCCTCGCCCTCGATCCGGCGCGACACGCCGCCGCCACGCGGGTTGTTCGGCATCAGCACCAGGTAGCGGCCGGCCAGCGAGATGAAGGTGGTCAGCGCCGCGCCCTTGTTGCCGCGCTCTTCCTTCTCGACCTGGACGATCAGTTCCTGGCCTTCGTGCAGCGCGTCCTGGATGCGCGCGTTGCGCACGTCGACGCCTTCCTTGAAGTAGGCCCGGGCCACTTCCTTGAACGGCAGGAAACCGTGGCGCTCTTCGCCGTAGTTGACGAAACACGCTTCGAGCGACGGCTCGATGCGGGTGATCACGCCCTTGTAGATATTGCCCTTGCGCTGCTCGCGCCCGGCGGTCTCGATATCGATGTCGATCAGCTTCTGACCGTCGACGATGGCGACGCGCAATTCCTCCTGCTGCGTCGCATTGAACAGCATGCGTTTCATCGCAAACCCTCGTTCCAATGCCGCGGCCGGCACCGGTAGTGCCGCGCGGCGTTTCGAAAGCACGCGAGGAAGCGAGAGGTGGCGTGAGAATTGCCGAAGGCGCCGGGGCGAATGCAAGCCGCCGGCTGGGCACGGGTGAAAGAGAGAGACGTCGGCGCGCTGCGCGGGGTTCGGACCGCCATGCCGGCCATGCGCGAGCTGCGCGCAGGGTCAGGCGGCGATATCGGACGGAGGCCGGGGTGCGGGGGAGGGCAGCGACGACAGGATGCCGCTTGCGCTTCGGCTCGCACCGGGGCCGGCCACGAACGGCCAGGACGCGTCAAAGAGCAAGGTTGTCGGACGCGGCGGCATGCCACCACGACCTGAGCGACCGACAAGGCAGGCGCACCTGCTGCTTGTTGGAGTTCTGCGACCGGGCGCCGCGATTGTCACCATGTCGTCGATCAGGCGAGGGGCCAGGCAACCGGCCGGCACCGATTTCCGGTGCGGCGGGACTTTCTCTCACCGAAGCGAATGCCGTATCGGCATCCGCCATCAAATTCTGTTCTACCTGAACACTCTGCTCCCACGTGAACCGAGTCCGCGCCGAACCCGCCTTTGGGCGGTTTTCCTGCGCACAGCCGGTACCGTGCGTGCTGCTTGTTACTTGATTTACTGCGACAGGCCGCCAGCGGAGCTGTCGGCCCGTACCGCCAATTTGCCCGTCCGGCGCCTGCGGATTACGCGATGGCGGGGGACCGGGCCGGGCCAGCGGTGACCCGAAGTGTAAAATGCGACAATTCGCTTACACCGCTTGCGCTGCCGGCTTTGGCCGGGGTAGCGCGGAAATTATATTTGAAAATGAATGAGTTACGCCATCGAATTGAAAAAGAGGTGCGATCCGGCACGGATGCGCCCCAGGTGGCGTATGTGACCATCGGGGAAGACGCCGACGGCCAACGGATCGACAACTACCTGCTGCGCGTGGCCAAGGGCGTGCCCAAGAGCCATGTCTACCGGATCCTGCGCTCCGGTGAGGTGCGGGTGAACAAAGGGCGTGTCGATGCGACCTATCGGCTGAAGCTCGGGGACGTTGTGCGTATTCCGCCACTTCGTGTGGCGGCGACGGCGACGGCCGACAGCTACGTGCCCGCGGCCTCGTTTCCGGTGCTGTTCGAGGACGCCCATCTGCTGGTGATCGACAAGCCGGCCGGCGTGGCGGTCCATGGCGGCTCCGGCGTCGCCTTCGGCGTCATCGAGCAGCTGCGCCAGGCGCGGCCCGAGGCCCGTTTCCTGGAGCTGGTGCACCGGCTGGACCGCGAGACCTCCGGCATCCTGCTGCTGGCCAAGAAGCGCGCGGCGCTGGTGCATCTGCATCAGCAGATCCGCGACAACGCGATGGACAAGCGCTATTTCGCCTGCGTCGCCGGCGAATTCGGCCACAACCGTCAGCATGCCCGCTTCCCGCTGTTCAAATACACCACGCCGGATGGCGAGCGCCGCGTCCGCGTGCAGGCCGACGGCCAGCCCTCGCATACGGTCTTCAACCGCGTGGCGTCCTTTCCTGGTTACACGCTGCTGGAGGCGGAACTGAAGACCGGCCGCACTCACCAGATCCGCGTGCATCTGGCGCAACTCGGGTTTCCGATCGTCGGCGACGACAAGTACGGCGATTTCGCGCTGAACAAGGCGCTGGCCCGGGCCGGCGTCAAGCCAGGCCTGAAGCGAATGTTCCTGCACGCGCACCGCTTGACGTTCGTGCATCCCGGTACCGGCCAGGCGCTGACGCTGAGCGCGCCGCTGCCGGCGGAGTGCGAGGCCTTCCTGCGGCAACTGAAGCAGATGGCGCAGCCAGGGCAGGCAGATCCGACTCCCCATGCCCTGTAGCGGATGACGCCTTCATCCGCCGCGGCAACTCCATTATTCGATCGAGAACTCCCATGGCCCGGCAACGCTTCGACCTGATCGTCTTCGACTGGGATGGAACCCTGATGGATTCCACTCCGACCATCGCCAAGTGCATCCAGTTGGCCAGCCGCGACCTGGGCCTGCCGGTGCCCGACGAGGACGCCGCGCGCCATGTGATCGGGCTCGGGCTGAAGGACGCGCTGGAATATGCGATCCCGACGCTGGACCCGGTCGACTATCCGCGCCTCGCCGAACGCTATCGTTACCATTTCCTGACCCGCGACGCCGAACTCGTGCTGTTCGAGGGCGTGCTGGAGATGCTGCAGGCGCTGCGCGGCCAGCACTATTTCCTCGGTGTCGCCACCGGCAAGACCCGCGTCGGGCTGCAGCGGGCGCTGGCCGCCACCGGCCTGACGTCGCTGTTCGACGCCACGCGCTGCGCCGACGAGACGTTCTCCAAGCCGCACCCGGCGATGCTGCACGAGCTGACCCGTGAACTGGGCCAGGAGATGGGGCGCACCGTGATGATCGGCGACACCACGCACGACCTGCAGATGGCGGTCAACGCCGGCGCCCACGGCATCGGCGTCTGCTACGGCGCCCACCCCGCGGATTCGCTGCGTGCGATGACGCCTCTGCACTGCGCCAGTTCGATCGCCGACCTGAGCGACTGGCTGCATACCCATGGCTGATACCGAGCCCGATACCGGGCCCGATACCGGGCCCGACACCGGGCCGCTGCCGACTACGCTAGCCGTGCCGGCACTGCCGGCCGGGGCGCGCCGGCTGTGCGCGGCGCACGAGCTGGTCGAGGGCGGCGTCGGCGTGCGCTTCACTGTCGCGGTCGGCGGCCGGGAGATCGGCGCCTTCGCGGTGCGCTACGAGGGGCAGGTCCATGGCTATCTGAATCGGTGCGCCCATGTGCCCATGGAGCTCGACTGGCAGGAAGGCCACTTTTTCGAGTCGTCGGGCCTATACTTGATGTGCGCCACACATGGCGCGACCTATGCGCCCGACAGCGGGCTGTGCGTCGGCGGACCGTGCCGCGGCGCTTCGCTCGCCAAGCTGCGCGTCGAGGAGCGCGACGGCGCCGTCTACTGGATACCAGAGTCGCCGTACGACGATCCGCCCTCGCTGCCGTCGCCACCGCCCGTACCGTAGGCGGGGCGCCGCGGCCGCGCATCGGCATTGCTTTTTTTTGACGGGAAACTTTCGGGCCCCAGCGCAACGTCGGCGACGTCCGCGTAGCGGCGCCCGTTCGAGAGTATTTGCATGACAGACGAGAACAAACCGCCGGTGAAGCCCAACGAGCCGGATGCCGAGCCGGGCCGCGGCGACGAGAGCCCGAGCGGGCACGGCGCCGGTGAACGGCTCGAAACCGCGCGCCACGCCGATTACCCGCTGGAGGCCGAGGTCCGCGATGCCGAGGCCGCCGCGCGCCGCGAGTCGGTCGAGCGCAAGGCGCGGCTCAAGGGCGAGTCGGCCGGCCCGGTCAAGACCGGCGCCGGCTGGGAGCGCGATGTGCTCGAGCGCGTGCTGATGGCCACGCTGCGCGAGCAACGGGCGGCGCGCCGCTGGAAGATCTTCTTCCGCCTGGCCGGCTTCGCGCTGATCGCGCTGGTGCTGTTCTCGCTGTTCGACTTCAAGACCGACGGCGCCATCACCAGCGGCCGGCATACGGCGATGGTCACGCTGGAGGGCGAGATCGCCGCCGGCACGCCGGCCAGCGCCGAGTCGATCAACGCCTCGCTGCAGGCGGCCTTCGCCGATGCCAACGCGGCCGGCGTGATCCTGAAGATCAATTCCCCGGGCGGCTCGCCGGTGCAGGCGGGCATCATCAACGACGAGATCCAGCGCCTGCGCTCGCTGCATCCGTCCAAGCCGCTGTATGTCGTGGTCGAGGAAATCTGTGCGTCGGGCGGCTACTACGTGGCCGCCGCGGCCGACAAGATCTATGTCGACAAGGCCAGCATCGTCGGCTCGATCGGCGTGCTGATGGATGGCTTCGGTTTCACGGGGCTGATGGACAAGCTCGGCGTCGAGCGGCGGCTGTACACCGCCGGCGCCAACAAGGGGATGCTCGATCCGTTCTCGCCGGAATCGCCGCAGCAGAAGGCGTTTGCCGAACAGATGCTGCGCCAGATCCACGAGCAGTTCATCGCGGTGGTCAAGGAAGGGCGCGGCAACCGGCTGAAGGACGATCCGACGCTGTTCTCGGGGTTGTTCTGGTCGGGCGAGCGCAGCATCGAGCTGGGGCTGGCCGACGGCCTGGGCAGCGCCGAGTCGGTGGCGCGCGATGTGCTGAAGGCCGAGGAGATCGTCGACTACACCGTCAAGGAGAACATCGCCGAGCGCGTCGCCAAGCGCTTCGGCGCCGCGGTCGGGACCGCGGCCGCCAGGACGCTGATGTGGAGCTCGCGGCTGCAGTCGCTGTATTGACGGCGGGGCCCGGGCAAGGCCCGCTCAGGCCGCGAGGATCGAGAAGATCGCCGGCCGCTTGTGCAATTCCAGCCGGCCCGGCTGCCAGGCCGACAGCGGCTGCGTGACGATGGTCTCGGTCGGCAGCGTCAGGTCCACCGCGATCGACAGCAGCGTGGTGCCAGCGCAGCTGGCCTTCAGCGCCGCCAGCAGCGCCTCGTTGCGATACGGCGTCTCGATCCAGACCTGGGTTTGCCGGTGCTTGCGTGACCATTGCTCCAGTTCGCGCAGGCGCTGCGTGCGCTCGCCCGGATCGACCGGAAGATAGCCGTTGAACGCAAAGCTCTGGCCGTTCAGCCCGGAGCCCATCACCGCCAGCAGGATCGAACTGGGCCCGACCAGCGGCCGCACCCGCACGCCGCGCGCATGGGCCAGCCGCACCAGATTGGCGCCCGGGTCGGCCACGGCCGGCACGCCGGCCTCGGACAGCAGGCCGCCGTCGCGGCCCGCCAGCACCGGGGCCAGCAATTCCGCCAGCGCGGCCTCCTGCGTATTGACATTCAGTTCGCGGATCTCGATCTGCTGGATCGGCCGCGCCAGCGGGCAGGTCTGCCCCAGTTTCTTCAGATAGGCGCGCGCGGTCTTGGCGTTCTCGGCGACCAGGTAGTCCAGGTTGGCAGAGATCTGCTGCACGTCGGCGGGGATCACGGCCGGCAGCGGATCGGCCTCGTCGCGTTTGCCCAGCGTGTTCGGAATCAGGTATAGCGTGCCGCTCATGGGCGGATGTCCTCGACAGCGGAGAGGGGGAGGCCCGTGGAATCAGGCCGTGAAGAAGGGATAGCCGACGCGCCGCAGCATGCCGGTCAGCGCGATCAGCGGCAGGCCGACCAGCGCGGTCGGATCGTCGGACTCGACGCGCGACAGCAGCGCGATGCCGAGTCCTTCGGATTTGGCGCTGCCCGCCACGTCATAGGGTTGCTCGAGCCGCAGATAGGCCTCCAGCTCGCTGTCGCCGAGCTCGCGAAAGGTCGCCAGCGTACGCACCTCCTCCAGCTGGACCTCGCCGCTGCGGCCGTCCAGCAGGCACAGCGCCGAATGGAACGTCACGGTGCGGCCGCGCATCCAGCGCAGCTGCTCCAGTGCCCGCTCGTGCGAGCCCGGCTTGCCGACCTGGACGCCGTCCAGCGTGGCGACCTGATCGGAGCCGATCACCAGCGCGCCGGGGTGACGGGCGGCGATCGCCTCGGCCTTGCGGCGTGACAGCCGCAGTGCGGTCGCCTCGGGTGCCTCGCCGGACAGCGGCGTTTCGTCGATGTCCGGCACGTCGATCTCGAATGGAATGCGCAGGCGCTCCAGCAGTTCGCGGCGATAACGCGAACTGGAGCCGAGAATCAGCCTGGGAGCCGCAGGCAGTGGTGAATGAGGTGGCACGGCGGGTGTCACGGCGGAAGACATATAAGTGATTGAAGCGAAAGGGGAATGCGCAACAGGCAAAGCGCTTTCGACTTTGACCGCGGCGGAGATTTCGACGTATAATCACGCGTTTTACCGCGCAGGCATCCGCCGCGTGGTGTCCTGCCAGCGCCTCGTGCGGCGCAATGCGGAGGCCTCGTCACTCGATGGCCGCCGCGGCGACGGGACCAGCGTTCAGCAGCATTGCCAGCGCCATGTATCACAGGCGCATTCAGCGACATGACTCAGCCCATCGACTTGCAAGCGTTCGATCTCTTCGAGTTCTGCCGGTCCTCGGGCTCGGCGGCCGGCGAGATCGCGGCGCGTGAATTGCCGCGCATCATAGCCGAGACCTCCGCCGAAGCGCCAGCCTCGGCCCCGGACGAACTGTTCCGCTACACGATGAGCGGTTCCGTCCAGGACGAAGCGGCCGAGCCCGGCAAGCCGGCGCGCCGGCGCCTGTTCCTCGACCTGGCGGTGCAGGGCGGCATGTGGCTGAACTGTCAGCGTTGTCTGGCGGTCTACGCCGAGCCGATCGCGACCGCGACCCGGTTCGAGGTGATGGCCAGCGAAGCCGAGGCCGATGCCGCGCCGATGGACGACGACGAGATCGATGTCATCGCGGGGTCGCGCCGCTTCGATCTGCTGGCGCTGATCGAGGACGAGATCCTGCTGTCGCTGCCGGTGGCGCCGAAGCACGAGGTCTGCCCGCAGGTGCATGAGAGCCTGGTGACCGGAGCCGACGGCAGCGTCGAACCGGAACCCGAGGCCGAGCAGGAAGAGGAAAAGCGGCCGTCGCCCTTCGCGGCGCTGGCCAGTCTGAAGACGAAGCACTGACGCGCGGACACGGTCCGCGGCGGCGCGCTTCGGCAGTAGCAACGTCGTACCCCTAATCAGCATCCGGCCGGGCCCGGCTACGCCTCGTGCAGGATGCGTGTGTTAATATCCGCAAATTCTCCAAGGAGTCATCATGGCTGTTCAACAGAACAAGAAGTCGCCGTCCAAGCGCGGCATGCATCGTTCGCACGATCACCTGTCCGTCGCGCCGCTGGCAGTCGAGCCGACCACGGGTGAAACGCACCTGCGTCACCACGTCAGCCCGAACGGCTACTACCGTGGCCGCAAGGTCGTCAAGACCAAGAACGACTGAAGCATTCGCTCGGCGTGACGCTGCGTCCCGCACGCGCTTGCAGGTAGAAGACATACAAAGAAGCGGCAAACTCCTTGCCGCTTTTTTGTTGGCCGCGGCAAGCGTGGACGCTGGCGCGGCATTCCCTGCGAGGCCTCCGCAGCGCGGATTCGGCGCCTCGCGCATCAGCAAACAATGACGATCAAACTCGCTATCGACTGCATGGGCGGCGATCACGGCGTATCCGTGACGGTGCCGGCGGCGATCAGTTTTCTTGCCGCCCACGAGGATGCCGAGATGGTGCTCGTGGGGCGGCCGGATGCCATCGAGCCGCAGCTGCGCAAGCTGCACGCGCAGAACCATCCGCGCGTGACCGTGGTGGCCGCCACCGAAGTGATCACGATGGACGACCCGGTCGAGGTCGCGCTGCGCAAGAAGAAGGATTCGTCGATGCGCGTCGCGGTGACCCAGGTCAAGGAAGGCGCCGCCGACGCCTGCATCTCGGCCGGCAATACCGGCGCGCTGATGGCGGTGTCGCGCTATGTGCTCAAGACCCTCGAGGGCATCGAGCGCCCGGCCATCGCCACCACCATTCCGAACGAGCAGGGCTGGGGCACCACGGTGCTGGACCTAGGCGCCAACGCCGACTGCGAACCCGAACATCTGCTGCAATTTGCCCGCATGGCCGAGGCCATGGTCGCGGTGGTCGACCACAAGGACCACCCGACGGTCGGCCTGCTGAACATCGGCGAGGAAGTGATCAAGGGCAACGAGGTGGTCAAGCGCGCCGGCGAGCTGCTGCGCGCCTCGGAGCTGAACTTCTACGGCAACGTCGAGGGCAACGACATCTTCAAGGGCACCACCGACATCGTGGTGTGCGACGGCTTCGTCGGCAACGTGGCGCTCAAGAGCACCGAGGGCCTGGCCAAGATGATCGGCAGCATGATCAAGGAGGAATTCACCCGCTCCTGGTTCACCAAGCTGCTGGCCGGCATCGCGATGCCGGTGCTGACGCGGCTGGCGCGCCGGCTCGATCCGGCCCGCTACAACGGCGCCTCGCTGCTCGGGCTGCGCGGGCTGGTGATCAAGAGCCACGGTTCCGCCGATGCCCACTCTTTTGAGTGGGCAATCAAACGCGGGTATGATGCGGCCAGGAATGGCGTCATCGCCCGGATTTCGCAGGCGTTCGCCAACAAGACGAGCACCGCGGGCACCGCATCCGCGGGCCAGGAGACGGACCCGCCCAGCGCGGGTCGCAGCGCACACGCCGCATGATCCTGCCCAGCATCACCGAGGCAGCGGCGACGCCGGTGCCCCTGGTCCCACGCCCCGCGCGCCAGCACCGGCCAGGCCGGCAAGCCGCCGCGCCGGGGTCGCGCTGAGTCCGGCAATACGATCCGACACCACATGACAAGCTACGCAAAAATCATCGGCACGGGGAGCTACCTGCCTCCGCGGCGCGTCACCAATCACGAGCTCGCGGCGCAGCTGGCCGAGAAAGGCATCGAGACCAGCGACGAGTGGATCGTCTCGCGCAGCGGCATCTCGGCGCGCCACTGGGCCGAGCCCGATGTGACCAGCAGCGATCTGGCCGTCAAGGCGGCCGAGCGCGCGCTGGAAGCGGCCGGCATCGACCGCCAGCAGATCGACCTGATCATCGTCGCCACGTCGACGCCGGACTACGTGTTCCCGAGCACCGCCTGCCTGGTGCAGCAGAAGCTCGGCATCACGAACCACTGCGCGGCGTTCGACCTGCAGGCCGTCTGCTCCGGCTTTGCCTATGCGCTGGCCACCGCCGACAAGTTCATCCGCAGCGGCTCGCATCGCAACGTGCTGCTGATCGGCGCCGAAGTGTTCTCGCGCATCCTCGACTTCAACGATCGCACCACCTGCGTGCTGTTCGGCGACGGCGCCGGCGCGGTGGTGCTGACCGCGTCGGACGAACCCGGCGTGATGTCCTCGGCGATGCACGCCGACGGCAGCCACGTCGATATCCTGTGCGTGCCGGGCAATGTCGCGGCCGGCAATATCACCGGCAATGCCTTCCTGCACATGGATGGACAGGCGGTGTTCAAGCTCGCCGTCAGCGTGCTCGACAAGGTCGCGCGCGAGACGCTGGCCGCGGCGGACTTCCCCGCCGAGAAGCTCGACTGGCTGATTCCGCACCAGGCCAATATCCGCATCATGCAGGGCACCGCGAAGAAGCTCGGCCTGCCGCTCGAGCGCATGATCGCGACCGTGCATGAACACGGCAACACCTCGGCTGCGTCGATCCCGCTGGCGCTCGACGTCGCGGTGCGCGACGGACGCATCCGCCCTGGCCACCACGTGCTGATGGAAGGCGTGGGCGGCGGTTTCACCTGGGGCGCGGTGCTGCTGCGCATGTAATTCGCAAGCCGGTGCCAGGTATCGGGGCGCGGCACGATGAGGTGTGCGGCCGATGCGCGATGGCGCCGACGATTCCATTTTCAAACCGATCGGAAACCGATGAAATTCTCATTCGTCTTCCCCGGCCAAGGCTCGCAGTCGGTCGGAATGCTCAATGCCTTCGCCGACAACCCGGTGGTGCGCGCGACGCTGCAGGAAGCGTCCGACGCGCTCGGCCAGGACCTGGCGCGCCTGATCGCCGAAGGTCCGGCCGAAGAGCTGAACCTGACCACCAACACCCAGCCGGTGATGCTGACCGCCGCGGTGGCGATCTACCGTGCCTGGCTCGACGCCGGCGGTCCGGCTCCGGCGCTGGTGGCCGGCCATAGCCTCGGCGAGTATTCGGCGCTGGTCGCCGCCGGCGTGATTGCGTTTGCCGACGCCGTGCCGCTGGTGCGCTTCCGCGCGCAGGCGATGCAGGAAGCGGTACCGGTGGGCGAGGGCGGCATGGCCGCGATCCTTGGCCTGTCCGACGACGACGTGCGCGCCGCCTGCGCCGAGGCCTCGGCGGCCGGCGTGGTCGAAGCGGTCAATTTCAACGCCCCGGCGCAGGTCGTGATCGCCGGCGCCAAGGCGGCGGTCGAGAAGGCCTGCGAAATCGCCAAGGCCAAGGGCGCCAAGCGCGCGCTGCCGCTGCCGGTGTCGGCGCCGTTCCATTCGTCGCTGCTCAAGCCCGCTTCGGACCGCCTGCGCGAGCGCATGGCCGGCCTGACGTTCTCGGCGCCGTCGATTCCGCTGATCAACAACGTCGACGTCGCCATCGTCGACGATCCCGAGGCGATCAAGGACGCGCTGGTGCGTCAGGCCGCGGCGCCGGTGCGCTGGGTCGAGTCGGTGCAGAAGATGGCCGCCGACGGCGTCACGCATGTGATCGAATGCGGTCCGGGCAAGGTGCTGGCCGGGCTGACCAAGCGCATCGACGGCAATCTGGTCGGCGGCGCCATCGTCGATCCGGCCTCGCTGCAGGACACGCTGGCGCTGGTGCGCGGCTGATCCGCACGCACCGCAACAAGGAGAAACAACGGGATGAGCAAGACCCTGGATAATCAGGTCGCGCTGGTGACGGGCGCCTCGCGCGGCATCGGCCGCGCGATCGCGCTGGAACTGGCCCGGCAAGGCGCGCTGGTGATCGGCACGGCCACCAGCGAGAAGGGCGCCGCCGCGATCGGCGAATACCTGGCGGCCGAGCAGCTCAAGGGCGCCGGCGCGGTGCTCGACGTCAACGACGCGGCGCGCTGCGAGGCGCTGATCGACGAGATCGTCAAGAATCACGGCGGCATCCACATCCTCGTGAACAATGCCGGCATCACGCAGGACCAGCTGGCGATGCGGATGAAGGACGAGGACTGGAGCGCGGTGATCGACACCAATCTGTCGGCGGTATTCCGCCTGTCGCGCGGTGTGCTGCGGCCGATGATGAAGGCCCGCGGCGGACGCATCATCAACATCACCTCGGTGGTCGGTTCGACCGGCAACCCGGGCCAGATGAACTATGCTGCGGCCAAGGCGGGCGTGGAAGGCATGACGCGCGCGCTGGCCCGCGAAATCGGCAGCCGCAACATCACTGTCAATTGCGTCGCACCGGGGTTCATCGATACCGATATGACCAAGGTGCTGTCGGAAGAGCAGCATGCCGCGCTCAAGACCCAGATTCCGCTCGGCAGGCTCGGTCAGCCGGAGGACATCGCCAATGCGGTGGCTTTCCTGGCCGGTCCGCAGGCGGCTTATGTGACCGGCACCACGCTGCATGTCAACGGTGGCATGTATATGAACTGAGGGGGGCGCGACGCCCTGGCGTCACCCCCTTTTTTAGAAGAACGGGTGCATTTCTTGCGAAAGACTGCGGACGGCATTTTCAGAGGCCAAACCTGCTAAAATGCGCCCACTTTTTTGTCGAACTTCCCTGGAGGGCTAAATGGACAATATCGAACAACGCGTCAAGAAGATCGTGGCAGAGCAACTCGGCGTCGCCGAAGCCGACATCAAGAACGAATCCTCGTTCGTGAACGACCTCGGCGCCGACTCGCTCGACACGGTCGAACTCGTGATGGCGTTGGAAGATGAATTCGGCATGGAAATTCCCGATGAGGAAGCCGAAAAGATCACGACCGTGCAGCAGGCCATCGACTACGCGTCGGCGCACGTCAAGGCCTAAGCCTGTCGTATCCGGATTCCGGGCCACAGAAAACGGGCGGAGGGGTCGTCAGATCCCGTTGTGCCGTTTTCTGTGGCTTTCGTTTGTTCGAGCAAGCGGAGTTGCGGTGGGGCCGAAGCTGGCTCCATCATCGGCCATCGTGCCGCTGAGCTGCCGGCCGGGATTCGCGCCGTCAGTCCGGCCGGCAGGCTGGCCGATGCGCCGGCCTGCCGGCGCGGCGGAATCGCCTTGGTGCCTTGACGGTGCCGCGGGCTGCCGCCCGTTCCGCCTTGCCTCATCCACCCGTAGGAAATCATAGTGAGCCGTCGTCGCGTCGTCGTCACCGGGCTCGGCCTTGTGTCTCCGGTCGGAAACACGGTTGCCGAAGGCTGGGCCAATCTGGTTGCCGGCAAGTCCGGCATTGCCACCATCACCAAATTCGATCACTCCGCGCTGGCCGTGCATTTCGCCGGCGAAGTGAAGGGCTTCAACGTCGAGGACTACATTCCCGCGAAGGAAGCCCGCCATATGGATACCTTCATCCACTATGGCATCGCGGCCGGCACCCAGGCCCTGCGCGACAGCGGCCTGGAAGTGACCGAGGCCAACGCCGATCGCATCGGCGTGCTGGTCGGCTCGGGCATCGGCGGCCTGCCCATGATCGAGGACACGCACGCGGAGCTGACCAATCGCGGTCCGCGGCGGATTTCGCCGTTCTTCGTGCCGGGCTCGATCATCAACATGATCTCCGGCCACCTGTCGATCAACCACAACCTGAAGGGCCCGAACCTGGCCGCCGTGACCGCCTGCACCACCGGCTTGCACAGCATCGGCCTGGCCGCGCGCCTGATCGAGGCTGGCGACGCCGACGCCATGCTGGCCGGCGGCGCGGAATCGACCGTGTCGCCGCTCGGTATCGGCGGGTTCGCCGCGGCACGCGCGCTGTCGACCCGCAACGACGATCCGGCGGCTGCCTCGCGCCCGTGGGATGTCGACCGCGACGGCTTCGTGCTCGGCGAGGGCGCCGGCGTGATGATGCTCGAGGAATACGAGTCGGCCAAGGCGCGCGGCGCGAAGATCTACGCCGAGCTGTCGGGCTTCGGCATGAGCGGCGACGCGTTCCATATGACGGCGCCGAGCACCGACGGTCCGCGCCGCTGCATGGTCAACGCGCTGAAGAACGCGGGCGTCAACCCGGACGAAGTCAACTACCTGAACGCGCACGGCACCTCGACGCCGCTGGGCGACAAGAACGAGTCCGACGCGATCAAGCTGGCCTTCGGCGACCATGCCTACAAGATCGCGGTGAACTCCACCAAGTCGATGACCGGCCATCTGCTGGGCGGCGCCGGCGGCCTGGAGTCGGTCTTCACGGTGCTGGCCCTGCATCACCAGGTCGCGCCGCCGACGATCAACATCTTCAATCAGGACCCCGAGTGCGATCTCGATTACGTGCCGAACACCGCGCGTGAAATGAAGATCGACGTGGCCGTCAAGAACAACTTCGGCTTCGGCGGTACCAACGGCACGCTCGTCTTCCGTCGTGCCTGAAGCCGGCGCCCGCCGGCCGCTCCCTTGCTTCCCGTTCCCGGGGCGTCATCCGCAGCGTTGGCTGCTGACGGCGTTCCTGGGCTGCGAGCTTT